>NZ_JAVCWM010000018.1:0-138300 GCF_030846495.1 Massilia scottii
CATCAAGTATGCCAGCGCGTGAACGCTGCCAGCGGCGCCCGTTGGCTCGTCCTTGATGTTGGCGCGAATATCCAGCGCGCCGACCCTCTCGCTGCTGCCCGCATGGAGAAGGTATTGCGACTCCGGCAGGCTGTTTGCGGGTACTTTGAGTTTGGCCTCGATAACGAAAATGCCGTAAGCTGCAGGCAGCTCAGCGGCGTGGATATAATCTACGGCAGCATTGATAGATTGAGCGAGGTTCTTCGCAGTGCGCTGACGGACGGAAGTGTCGTTCTCGGCGGCGGCCCCAAGTGGGACTGGGAAGAGGAATTGATTGACACCAAATGTCAGCAATGCCAGCACGAATGGCATGGGTGGGGCAAACGCATCGCCGTGACATCAGAATAGCGGCAGGGCCGCCGGGAAGTGGCCCTTACGGCCTGCTCATCGGCGACGCCTGGGGTTGCCCTTGCCAGGCCTACTACGTGAGTCCAAACGCGACATCGAATTCTGCAAGCTTGAGTTCGGCTCGCCACTCGTCGAAGAGTTTGTTGAAAGCTCTGGCCATCGGGTCGCCCTCGTCGCTGTACAGACGGGTGGAGAATTCCTTCAAGTAGCGCTCACGGCAATCCTCGTAGCTGATGACGTCCAGCGGGAAGTGCTGGCAGTCAATCACGTCCGAGATGACTTTGCGTCCCTCGCCGCCAATCCCGGATGCAAGTCGGCTTGTGTTCTCTATCAGCCATCGCTTGAATGAAGTCGCCCATGCTTTTTCCATTTCCTCATGAGATGTCGTGCGCCGAAACAGCACAAGGGTTGTGGCCTCTGCCGCGTACCACGTCCAGTCCTTGAGCTCAGTGCACGTCCATCCGATGCGTTCAGCGAGTTCACGTGCCTTCGGCAGTTCAGGGACGGTGCGGTCTGCGCCCGCGTAGGGCATTGAAACAACGGCGGTGCTGTACTCAACGAACTTCCCGTTCGAGAGCCGCAGGCGCCCATAAAAGCGAACCTGGTGGTCAGCGCCAGGGAAGTTGATGCTCGGGTGACGAACGTTGACGGCGCGCCCCCATCCCATTCTGCATGCCTTGTAGTCAATGCCGTGGCCCATACGCTTTACGACGTTTTTATCGTCGCCACTCGGCTCCACGTAGCCAAGACCGAACGCCTTTGCAAACAAGGTCGAGCAACTGCGGCGTAGCGCACCGATTTCGTCCCAGTGTGAATTGGGGCTCACTTCTAACGCCAATAAGCGCTTGATGTTGGCACGAAATTCCGTGAGTACGCCAGTGCCGATGAGGCGCAATTCTTCAGGCGCAAATGGTTGGTCAATCGTGTACCCGAAGTCGGTCATGCGGGCGACGAAGGACTGCTCATTTAGGGCTGAGACATCCGGTTCTGAACCTGAGTCCAGCATCCAACTCAGGAGCGCGGCATTTGTCCGAAACCCAAGCCCAGCCGCAAGGGCCTCACTCAGGTGCGACGACTTGGCCGTAGGAAAACGGTCTTGAAGGGCGTTTTTTAGATAGCGCAGTCGACCTGCGGAAATAGGAATAATAGCCATGGTGGCACTCCAATCGTAATGCGGTCAGCGTCCCCCGATTACGCACTGACCAAATGAATGGAATGCGAATATTGAATGCGGTGCATTTATCTGCTTTAACCCGGGGGCAGGTTGGGCTCAGATGCCAGCGATGATGGTAGCACAATCCCGATGGGTGTCGTTGCAACGCGCGTTGATGCCAAGGCTGGTCAGCGTCCGACAATCGACAATCAACTGGCGGCACATGTTGACGACGGGCCAGCGCCGCGAGGCTCGCAGCAGTTGCTGCATCGGTGCCAAGCAGCGACCAGTTGGCCAAGCAGAACCTGCCGCCTGCAACGGGTATGATGTGTACCCTCTACTGACCAGCAATTTCATCAGGCATGCACCATGGCACAATACGGCGAATGGACTCAAAAAGGCGCCACGCTAAGCGAGGCAACTGCTCAAGAGGAGTATGGCATCAGCCGGGAGTTGATTATCGCGGGCATCGAAGCCGGCAGGCTTGAGTACCGGGATGGGGCGGTATGGGGGAATCCATACCTGCGGCTACTGCGGAGCCAACTGGAAGGCCACATTGCGGCAGAACTTGGCGCCGGCTATCTGGCAAACGTAAAGAACCAGGCTGAGCTGCGTGTCGTGAGGAAGGAAATCGCCGCGACCGCCAAGAAGCTGAAACAGCTTCAAACGCGGAAAGCGGAGCTTGAGGCATCGTTGGTCGATGCTGGGAAAGCAGACTGAGTCTCGGAGATTGGCAGCCGGAGGCGGCGGTGCCTGGATACCGTCAAGCGTCCAAGCACCTGTTGCCTAGTGGCCGCCCGTGCATGTTGCGTCGTACACACCGGCGCTGACGTCGTCGGCGCCATCAAATCATGTTGTGAAAGGACGTTTTTGTGAAACCAGGGAAGGGCGATGTCGCGATTCAGCGCAAGATTTCAGGGCGGCAGCTGGAAGAACTGCAAAAGCATACCTGGATGATGTGCGAGGCTTATGGCTTGGACGACAGGGTGGACAACTACAAGGGGAAGCGCCCGATTTCATTCTACCAATGGGATTTGGATTGCCTGCTGTGTGTCCTGGACATGGCATTGCGGGACGAGAAGGAGTACCCGGACAAACAGGATGAGGGGTACGTCTGCTTGCAAGCATTGCACGACGACCTTCAACGTGAATATGAGGAAACCTATCCGTGACGGCCGCCTCCAAGGCGCATCGTTCGGCCATAGGGCAGAAAAACCCGCTGGCCTGTTGTTGTCGACTTCCTCGCGGCGCCCATCGCCCCGTAGCCAGGTACGCCGAATCCAGTGGAGTTGTTCTTGAACAGCACTACTGGCGTCACTTGCCGCCGGCAGTAGGTATTTTTACTTAGACGCAAATTTGATTGATGACTAAAATTCCACCAAAACGCCAGCCTTGGTTTGATGCCCGGCGCCGTTTCAGGCTGAGCGACACGGAAAGCCAGTTGGCGTCCATCCATACTGAAGCGGCGGATTCGGGCTCAATCCCGACTCGTCGAAATACAGCAGATCACATTGGCCCGCCTGCGCCATACACTGCAACGACGCCAGGACGTCGCTGGCATGTTCAAACGCGGCAGGGTCGCGCTTGTCCTTTGAACTAAGCCGGCAACGCTTGTAGCGAAACGCCATGCGCTTTCCTTGATGCTGTTACGGCTGAGCGGCGTATGCTTGGCGCGTTCCCACTGCAGCTGCAGTGTCCTGGCGGTGCCGCCTGCATCGCGGGCTAGATCGCCGAGTGCTGGCGCCGCTCCTCGTCGGACAGCTTCGGCGGCCGGCCAGTGTGCCGGCCCTCGAACAAGCCGACCAGGCCAAATTCATCCCAACGCCGGCGCCAGTTCTCGACACTGTTAAGGTGCACCTCGAATTCGTCGGCCACCTGTTGCAGAGTCAAACCCTGCGCCAGCCGGAACATCCCTTGTGCCCGCATCCGTGTCCGGGCATGCGGATGGTAGATCCCCATCTCCCGCAGCGTCCTGCGTTCCTCGGCGCTAAGCTTCAATCGCAGCCTCATCTCTGCCTCCATCCTGATCGTTATCGATCAGGATTTGACAAGAAAAATCTGGCGATTACTTAGCGAGTGCCCAGTGAAATATTTAGCCTTTCATGCATAAAGGCGAAACTATATTTCGTGGCACAGATTTGGCACAGAAGTACCATTTCAGCGCTTCGGCTGAAAAACCTTCAAAGGTATTCCCTTGAAAAATAAGGGAAATTTTGGTCGGGGTGACAAGATTCGAACTTGCGCCCTCTGCGTCCCGAACGCAGCGCTCTACCAGGCTGAGCCACACCCCGACGGGTGGTCAGATCACAGGTAGTAAATTATGCCGCTCAGTGGTTCCTGTCAACTGCGAAGGTACACAGTTGCATCAAGCTTTGTTTGTACAGGCTGTCCGGCAAACCGGCGATGGCGTCGGCCGCGCGCTTGGCGGCAATTTCCGCCTCGCGCCGCGTGAAATCGAGGGCGCCGCTGCTGGTCACCGCCGCCAGGATGACGTCGAAATGCTGCTCGTCGCCTTGCTCGATGCAGTTGCGCACCAGTTCACGCTGTTCCGGCGTGCCGTTTTCCATCAGATAGATCAGCGGCAAGGTCGGCTTGCCTTCGCGCAGGTCGTCGCCGACGTTCTTGCCGATTTCGCTGGCGTCGCCCGCGTAGTCGAGCACGTCGTCGATCAGCTGGAAGGCCGTACCCAGCGAACGGCCATATTCGCCGGCTGCGCTGATCTCGTCATCGCTGGCGCCGGAAATGAGCGCACCCAGTTCGGCCGCCGCCTCGAACAGCTTGGCTGTCTTGGAGCGGATCACTTTCAGATAGCTTTCCTGCGTGACATCCGGATCGTGCATGTTCAGCAGCTGCAGCACTTCCCCTTCGGCGATCACGTTGGTCGCGTCCGACAGGATCTGCATGACGCGCATATTGTTCAGGCCAACCATCATCTGGAACGAACGCGAGTACAGGAAGTCGCCCACCAGCACCGATGCCGCATTGCCGAACAGCGCATTGGCGGTCTGGCGCCCGCGCCGCATCGACGATTCGTCGACCACGTCGTCGTGCAGCAGGGTCGCGGTGTGGATGAATTCGACCACGGCCGCCAGTTCATGGTGGGCCGTGCCCTTGTAGCCGTAGGCGTTGGCCACCAGCAGCACCAGCACGGGGCGGATGCGCTTGCCTCCGGCACTGATGATGTACTCGGCGATCTGGTTGACCAGGCTGACCTCGGAATGCAGGCGCTCGCGGATCACCGTGTTGACTGCCTCCATGTCCGGAGCGATCGATTGGGCGATGGTATTTTGTTGTGCGTGTAAGATGGCGGCGGACAAGGCGAACCTGCAATGGACGTTAGGTGCGGCGATTATACGACACCCCGCCTGTTTCCGTCCCATGCTCAACGGTTACGCCCGGCCGCACGCACAGCCCGCCGCCGGCCCGCGCAGCGCCTTGTAGTTGTCGACATACCACGAACCTGTGGCCTTGTGCATGTCTTTTGACGAAAAAAACCAATCCATGTATAATCTGCGGTTCCCCCGGCTCCGGCCAGGGAATTTTTTAACATTTGATGAGGTTTCCTATCATGTACGCGGTCATAAAAACCGGTGGCAAACAATACAAAGTTGTCGCTGGCGAAAAACTTAAAGTAGAACAGATACCGGCAGACATTGGTTCCGAACTCACCATCGATCAAGTTCTCGCAGTAGGCGCGGGCGACACCATCAAGTTTGGTGCGCCATTGGTCGAAGGTGCAACGGTACTGGTAACTGTTGTGGCACACGGTCGTCACGATAAAGTGAAGATTTTCAAGATGCGTCGTCGTAAGCACTACCAAAAGCATCAGGGCCATCGCCAGAATTTCACCGAAATTCAAATCGTTTCGATCAACGGTTAATTCCGTGTGCCAGGCTCAATGAGCCCGGCTAGATCAGTCCAAAGTAACCAGCTATCCAGGAGTATTTAAATGGCACACAAAAAAGGCGGCGGCACAACGCGCAACGGCCGTGACTCAGAATCAAAACGCCTTGGCGTTAAAGTCTACGGCGGCCAGACCATCAATGCCGGCGGCATCATCATCCGTCAGCGCGGCACCCCGGTGCGCGCAGGCGAGAACGTCGGCACCGGCAAGGATCACACCCTGTTCGCGCTGGTCGACGGCAAGGTGAAGTTCGTTGTCAAGGGCGCAGGCTCGAAGCAGTTCGTTACCGTTGTTGCTAACGACCCAGCTCCAGCAGCAGTCGCAGCGTAAGTTGTATCCGCGCTGTCATGGCGCACATTTGTAAGGCGCAAGCCTTCCATTGAAAGGCTCTGCCCACGGTAGAGCCTTTTTAGTTTTAGGGCGGCACAAAATATGAAGTTTATCGACGAAGCAAAAATCGAGGTCATCGCCGGCGACGGCGGCAATGGCTGCGCATCGTTCTGTCGCGAGAAATTCCGGCCTTTCGGCGGCCCGGACGGCGGCGACGGCGGCAAGGGTGGTTCCATCTGGGCGGTTGCGGATCGCAACATCAACACCCTGGTCGACTTCCGTTACTCCAAAATGCACAAAGGCAAGGACGGCGAGCCCGGACGCGGCGCGGATTGCTACGGCAAGGGCGCGGAAGACATCTACATGCGCATGCCGGTCGGCACCTTGATCGTCGATAACAACAACGGCGAGATCATCGCCGACCTGACCGAACACGGCCAGACCGAACTGCTGGCCAAGGGCGGCGAGGGCGGCTGGGGCAATATCCACTTCAAGTCCTCCACCAACCGCGCCCCGCGTCAAAAGACCGAAGGCAAGGAAGGCGAACGGCGCGAGCTGCGCCTGGAACTGAAGGTCCTGGCCGACGTGGGCCTGCTGGGCATGCCGAACGCCGGCAAGTCGACCTTCATCACGGCCGTGTCCAACGCCAAGCCGAAGATCGCCGACTACCCGTTTACGACCCTGCACCCGAACCTGGGCGTGGTGCGCGTGTCGCACGAAAAGAGTTTCGTCATCGCCGACATTCCCGGCCTGATCGAAGGCGCCTCCGAAGGCGCGGGCCTCGGCCACCAGTTCCTGCGTCACCTGCAGCGTACCGGCCTGCTGCTGCACATCGTCGACATGGCGCCGTTCGAGACCAATGTCGATCCGGTCAAGGAAGCCAAGGCCCTGATCAAGGAACTCGAAAAGTACGACGAGTCGCTGGTCGACAAGCCGCGCTGGTTCGTTTTGAACAAGCTCGATGTGGTGCCGGAAGAAGACCGCAAGAAACTGGTCAAGGATTTCGTCAAGCGCATGGCCTGGAAGGGTCCTGTGTTCGAGATTTCGGCATTGAGCCATGAAGGCTGCCCGGAGCTGGTCAACGCCATCTACCTGCACCTCGAGACCGTCAAGAAGAGCGAGCACCGCGCCGAAGAAACGCAGATGACCGAAGAAGCACGCGGCATTGCGTCGATCGATCCGGACGATCCGCGCTTCAAGATTCTCGACTAAGTTTTGTTGGTACCCGTGCTAAAGCAGAAGCTGCGCACGCAGCTTCTGAACCTGATCGCCCTTGCCAGTTCGCTGGCCGCACTAGCGGCTTTGCTGGACCCGGACCGGGTGGCGATCGCCATGGGCGTGTTTCTCGTTGGCGTGAACGGCTACAGCCAGTTCTTCGCCATGTATGTCGGCGTGAGGGCAGCTACAGCCGCCCTGGCGCTGCTGGCAGCAAGGCAGGCCGACCAGCCTGTCCTCGGCGATATCACCGCATTGTTCGTCCTGGCGCAGCCGGCCGGCCGCTTTGTCGCGGCCTTTGCCATTGGCCTGCCCCAGGGATTGTTGTTAGTCGTTTGCGGGATCGAACTGGCGGCAGGGCTCCTGCTGCTCGCCTTGCGCCCGCGCTTAAGAGCCGCTGCCCCATGAACTCCGTCATCCAGACCGCTACCCGCATCATCATCAAAGTCGGCTCCTCGCTCGTCACCAATGACGGGCGCGGGCTCGATCACGCCGCCATCGCGCGCTGGGCCGCGCAAATCGCCGCCCTGCGCGCCCTCGGCAAGGAAGTCGTGATGGTCAGCTCCGGCGCCATCGCCGAAGGCATGCTGCGCCTCGGCTTCGAGAAGCGCCCGACCGATATCCACGAATTGCAGGCCTGCGCCGCCGTCGGCCAGATGGGCCTGGCGCAGATCTACGAAACCAGCTTTCGCGCGCACGGCCTGGGCACGGCCCAGGTGCTGCTCACCCACGCCGACCTGGCCGACCGCGAACGCTACCTGAACGCGCGCTCCACGCTCACCACCTTGCTGCGCCTGGGCGTGGTCCCGATCATCAACGAGAACGATACCGTCGTCACCGACGAGATCAAGTTCGGCGACAACGACACCCTGGGTGCGCTGGTGGCCAACCTGATCGAAGCCGACGCCCTGGTCATCCTCACCGACCAGCATGGCCTGTTCAGCGCCGACCCGCGCAAGGACCCGCAAGCGGTGCTCATCGCCGAGGGCAAGGCGGGCGACCCGGCGCTCGAAGCGATGGCCGGCGGCGCCGGCAGCAGCATCGGGCGCGGCGGCATGCTGACCAAGATCCTGGCCGCCAAGCGCGCCGCCGGGTCGGGCGCGCACACCATCATCGCCTGGGGCCGCGACAGCGACGTGCTCACGCGCCTGGCCGCCGGCGAGGCGATCGGCACCCAGCTGCGCGCCCAGACCGGGCGCCTGACCGCGCGCAAGCAGTGGATGGCGGACCATCTGCACACCGCCGGCAAGGTGGTGCTCGACGCCGGCGCGGTGCAAAAGCTGTCGAAAGAGGGCAAGTCGCTGCTGCCGATCGGCGTGATCGAAGTGCGCGGCGAATTCGGACGCGGCGCCGTCATCACCTGCCTGGCCGAAGATGGCACGCAGGTGGCGCGCGGCCTGTCCAACTACACCAGCAGCGAAGCGCGCCGCATCCTGCGCAAGCCCTCGTCCGAAATCGAAAAGCTGCTCGGCTTCCTTGAAGGCCCGGAGCTGATCCACCGCGATAACCTGGTCCTGCTCTGATCGGCTTCGGCGCCGTTCCGTATGAAAGAATTTTTCTTCAAATTCCTCGGCTGGATCGGCGTGCTGGTGTTCCTGCTGTTCGGATTCCTGTACTACGTGTTCACCTTCAGCGTGCTGCTGTTTTTCGTGACCCTGCTCGCGATGCTGGTGTGCGCGCCGCCGTCGCGCCAGTTCATCATCGATCGCACCGGCTTGAACCTGTACGGGCGCGGCATGGCCACCGCCTTCGTCGCGCTGTTCATCGCGCAGGCGTGGGTCGGCATTTCCGAGAACGTGGAAGTGTTTGAGCAGGCGCAGGTCCGGAAGGAGCGTGACGCCGTCCAGGCCCTGGCCAAGGCGCTCGCCGGCGAACGGGCGCGCTTCCTCGCCGCCAAACCGGCCATCGTCGCCGACATCGCCGCCAGGCGCGACCAGGGCATGCTGACCGAGGCCCTGGCGCTGATCGACAAGCACGCGGCGCGCACGCCCGATCCCGACCTCGACAAACTGCGCCTGTCGATCCGGATCGCCGAAACCGAAGCGGGCCTCAAGGACGAAGCGGCGGTGCCGCTGCGCCAGCGCCTGGCCCTGTACAAGCTCCTGGCGACGCTCGATCCATCCAGCACGCGCTACGCCGGCAGGGTGGCCGTGCTTGACGCGGAACTGAAGGAGACCAGCGCGCGCGAACAGGCGGAGACCGGGCGCGTGAGCGCCGCCAAAGGCCGTGACGCCATGCTGGCGCGCCAGTTCGACAAGCGCGGCGGCGCGCACCTCAAGCTGCAGGCGGAACTCAAGCGCACCATGATGAACCCGGCCAGCTACGCGCACGTGGAAACCACCTTTCTCGATACCGGCAAGGGCATGAGCGTGTGGACCACTTTCCGCGGCAAGAACGCAGCGGGCGAGACGGCCGAGAACAGCGTCGCCGCCACCGTGGACGACAGCGGCAACGTGCTGACTATCGAGGACTAGCGTCCCGTCGGCGGCAGATCGCGTTGTTCCGCCGAAAACGGCGCCGTCCCGGTATCATGTCATTCTTGCCACCGATTCACCGAGCCACATGATCAATTCACTCAAGCGCTTCTTCACCCGCCCGCAAAGCGTCGTCCCGGCCGCGCCCACCGGCGAGACCACCTTGTACAACGTCTACTGCACGCGCCATACGATCGCGCAGCCGGCCTTCGCGCACGCGCTGCAAGGGCGCCGCGACTTGTCCGATGGCGAGCTGCTGACGCACCTGCATACCTTCTGCGGCTATGTGTTCGCCCGCGGCACGCAAGCCATGACGCGCGATAAATACCACGTCATCCTGCACCTGCAGCGCGTGCAGCATCACCTGAGCATGGCCGTGGCCGACGACGAACTGCCGGCGCTGCATGCCTGGGCGCGCGAATCGAACGCGCTGCTGTTCACGCCCGACGGCCACGTGCGCGATCCTGACGGCCATATCCTGATCAACGTCGCCGACGGCCAGGCCGCCGCCGGCGCGGGCGTGCCGTACCCGGCGCAGGCGTGGACGCGCAAGAGCGCAACCGAAGCGGCGCTGGCGGCGCGCTCGATCGAGGTGCCAGCGAGCCTGCCGCCGCTGGCGTGCGAAGAAGAACTGACCCTGCGCGACCGGGACGAGGTCATCGGCCGCGCGCGCGCCTTGCTGCTGGTGGCCTTGCGCGCCGAATCGGTGGCCGCGGGCGAGCCGATGCCGGTCGCCACCTTGCTCGATAAAATGCCGCTGGCGGACGACAGCCTGTCGCCGGCCGAACGCGCCTTCCTGGCGCTGGAGTCACCGTCCGAGCATGAGTGTGCGCAGTTCCTGTGGCGTTACGAGAGTCTGTACGTGCTGCAGTGGGCGCTGGGCATGGTCGACGCGCTGCCGTACCCGGATGCGCCCTGCGACACCGCCGCCGCCGTGGCGCGCCAGATCGAGATGCGCGGGCCCGAACTGCGTGACGCCGGCCAGATTGTCGACGCGCTCGACCAGACCTACCGCCTGCACTGGCATATCCGCCAGATCCGCCTGAAAAAGACTGGCGCGGAATTTGGCGCCGATGCCGACGTGGTGATGGAACGCCATCACGCCCTCAACTGGCTGATCCGCTTCCAGCACGCCGACTGGGACGAGGTAGACACGCCGACCTGACGGCTAGCGTTTGAGCAGTTCGGCCTGATATGCCGCCAGGTCGTCGGCGGAAAAGCAGCAGAAGACCACTTCACGAATGCCCGGTGCCGTGAGCAGCGCTTCGCGCACGCTCGCCACCGCGGTGCCCGCAGCCAGTGCCACCGGGTAGCCGTAAATGCCGGTGCTGATCGCCGGGAAGGCAATCGACTCCACATCGCGCGCGGCGGCGATATCGATGGCGCGCCGGTAGCAGCTCGCCAGCAGCGCCGCTTCGTCGTTGCCGCCGCCGCGCCACACCGGGCCGACGGTGTGGATGATGCACTTCGCAGCAAGGCGGTACGCTTTGGTGGCCTTGGCGTCCCCGGTTTTGCAGCCGCCGAGCAGGCGGCATTCATGCACCAGTTCCGGTCCGGCGGCGCGGTGAATCGCGCCATCGACGCCACCGCCGCCGAGCAGCGATGAGTTGGCGGCGTTGACGATGGCATCGACCTGCAAGGTGGTGATATCGGCGCGCACGGCCCGCAGCACAGCGCCCTTCTGGTGAACCGGGTGTTGCGTCATAGGATTCTCCAAAAAACGTCGTGCCGGGCCCGCGCCGGAACGAGCGGCTACTTCACCGCCGGCGCCGGCGTCTTCGCCTTGTACTCGCATAAATCGGCAATCATGCAGTTCCAGCACAAGGGTTTGCGCGCGATGCAGGTGTAGCGGCCGTGCAGAATCAGCCAGTGATGCGCATCCTGCAAAAACTCCTTGGGCACGAACTTGAGCAGCTTCTGCTCGACCACCACCACGTCCTTGCCGGGAGCGATGCCGGTGCGGTTCGACACCCGGAAAATATGCGTATCGACCGCGATGGTGGGGTCGCCGAAGGCCGTATTGAGCACCACATTGGCCGTCTTGCGTCCCACCCCGGGCAGCGCTTCGAGCGCCTCGCGCGAATGCGGCACTTCGCCGCCGTGCAGGTCGATCAGCATCTGGCAGGTGGCCATCACGTTCTTGGCCTTGGTGTGATACAGGCCGATGGTCTGGATGTATGACTTCAGTTCGTCGATCCCCAGCGCCAGGATGGCCGCCGGCGTATTGGCCACCGGGTACAGGCGGCGCGTGGCCTTGTTCACGCCCACGTCGGTCGCCTGCGCCGACAGCAGCACCGCGATCAGGAGTTCAAACGGCGTCGTGTAGTCCAGTTCCGTGGTCGGATGCGGATTGGCGGCGCGGAAGCGGCTGAAGATTTCAAAACGTTTGGCTGGATTCATCGATTATTCTTCCGCCGGCGGCGCCGCCTTCTGGCGCGCGCGTTCCATGGCGGCGGCGATGATGGCGCGCTTGCGCTCCTTCTCGGCGATTTCCTCGGGCGTATTGGTCGGCTGCGCCGTCACTTCCTGCATCTTGGCGACGGCCTTGGCGGCCAGGCGCGCATCGTTTTCCTCGCGCTCGCGCTGCAGGCGGGCGGTGCGGAAGTCGTGCCGGTCGCGCGCGGCGTCGGCCTGTTCCTGCGACCACGCGGCCCAGCCGGTGCGCTCGCCCGTCACCGGCATCATGCTGATGCAGTCGACCGGGCAGGGCGCCACGCACAGGTCGCAGCCGGTGCACAAACTCGGCAGGATGGTGTGCATCTGCTTGGCCGCGCCCATGATCGCGTCGACCGGGCACGCCTGGATGCACAGCGTGCAGCCGATGCACAGCGCTTCATCGATAAACGCCACCGGGCGCGGGCGCTCGACGCCATTGGCCGGATTGATCGGAATGACCTTGCGGTTCAACAGCGCGGCCAGGCGCGCCACGCCTTCGATGCCGCCCGGCGGACACTGGTTGATGTCGGCCGTGCCCTCGGCGATGGCCTCGGCGTACGGGCGGCAGGCGGCGTACCCGCATTTGGTGCACTGGGTCTGCGGCAGCAGGTCTTCGATGTGGTCGGCCAGGGTCTTGGTCACGGCGGCGGCGGGCAAGCAGGGTGGGAAAGCGACATTATAGTCGCCGCCCGCCATCCGCACCGTCCGCGCCGGCGCGCGGCCCACCGCCACGGACGAAAAAAATGCCGCGCGTGGGACTCAACCCGCGTGCGGCATTATTCAGGAGAGAACGGGAAATCAGCCGTGCTTCTGGATGAACTCGCCGATCTTCGGGCAAATCACCTCGCGCCAGCGACGGCCCGAGAAAATGCCGTAGTGGCCGCATTTCGGCGCCACGAAATCCTGCTGCATCTCGGCCGGAATGCCGCTGCACAGCTCATGCGCGGCCTGGGTCTGGCCGGCGCCGGAGATGTCGTCCAGTTCGCCTTCGACCGTGAACAGCGCCACCGTGGTGATGTCTTGCGGACGCACCAGGTTGCCGCCCACGGTCCACGTGCCCTTCGGCAGGCGGTGTTCCTGGAATACGGTCTTGATGGTGTCCAGGTAGTATTCGGCCGGCATGTCGAGCACGGCGTTGTACTCGTTGTAGAACTGGCGGTGGCCTTCGGCCGGTTCATCGTCGCCCGCCACCAGGTGGTTGTAGAACTCGCGGTGGCTCTGCGCGTGGCGGCCCGGATTCATGGCGATGAAGCCGGCGTGCTGCAGGAAGCCCGGATACACCTTGCGCCCGAAGCCCGGATAGTTGGCCGGCACCGCGTAGATCACCGTATTTTCGAACCACGAAAACGGCTTTTCGATGGCCAGGTCGTTGACCGCGGTGGGCGACTTGCGCGGATCGATCGGGCCGCCCATCATGGTCATGGTTTTCGGCAGCTTCGGATCCTTGGCGGTCGCCATCAGCGAGATCGCGGCCAGCACCGGCACGGTCGGCTGGCACACCGAAATGACATGCAGATCGGGTGCGAGCAGGCGGATAAAATCCTGCACGTAGAAGATATAGTCGTCCAGGTGGAATGCGCCCTCGGACTGCGGCACCATGCGCGCATCGGTCCAGTCGGTGATGTACACGTCGTGGCCGGTGAGCAGCCCGCGCACGGTATCGCGCAGCAGGGTCGAGTGGTGGCCCGACAGCGGCGCGACCAGCAGCACCTTCGGCTGGCCCAGTTTCTCGATGGCCTTGTCGTTCAGGTCTTTCTTGAAATGCAGCAGGCGGCAGAATGGGCGGGTGACCACCACCTGCTCGATGATGCCGACAGTTTCACCGGCGATGACGGTCGATGTGATGTCGAAAGGCGGTTTTTCGTAATCCTTGCCGAGGCGGTACATCAGCTCGTAGCCAGCGGCGATGCGCTGCGCGAACGGCGTGTGCGCGAACGGGGACACCGGATGGGAAAAGAGTTTGGATGAGGCGTCGGCCCACTGCATCAGTGGCGTCAGGAATGAGCGTTGCATCTCGTGCAATTGGTAAAGCATACATATTCCTTCGTTGTAATCGTTGCCTTGCAATCGTTTGCGTAAGGGGTGCTGATTAATTATAGGCCATTTGAAAGGCGTGACTGCAATTTGGCGTGCTTGTTGGAAATTTAGCGAGGCTGTCAGTTTCAGGCAAGCCAAGCGTGTTCGATACACCGTTTTAACACACAACGGTGCGCTTCGTTTATGAGCTACCTAACGCAGCATGAAAAATGCCCCGGCTGAGCGGGGCATGTGTTGTGGCGGTTAGACTGATTCAGCTAACAGACTCTTAGTCGAAGGTCGGCGTCTCGACGCCGAGGATCTTGTGCAGCTTCGGCGAGGTCGTCGTGTACTGCATGTGGATCTTCTTGTCCGGGAAGATGTAGGGCGCCGCGCCGAAGGCCGCCAGCGCCGCTTCGTGGAAGCCCGACAGGATCAGCTTCTTCTTGCCCGGATAGGTGTTGATGTCGCCCACCGCAAAGATGCCCGGCACGTTGGTTTCGAACTTCT
The DNA here is from genome assembly GCF_030846495.1 of Massilia scottii. NCBI lineage: Bacteria > Pseudomonadati > Pseudomonadota > Betaproteobacteria > Burkholderiales > Oxalobacteraceae > Massilia > Massilia scottii. The sequence continues at coordinate 14,426 of NZ_JAVCWM010000018.1, forward strand.
CGGTGTTTTGCACCTTGAGCTGGCGGCGCTCGATGTCCAGGCCCCATTCGGCGATCGGGCCGAGCTTTGGCGACAGGCCGAAAAACACCAGCAGCATGTCGAGCGGTACGCGGCGGGTGACGCCGTCGGCGCCGGTCACCTTGACTTCGCTCAGCTTGCCGTCTTTTTCATCGAAGCCGGTGACCTGGCCGATGATCAGCTGCATTTCGTACGCTTCGCACAGCGCTTTCATCTTCGCCACCGATGCCGGCGCGGCGCGGAAGTCTTCGCGGCGGTGCAGCAGCACGACCGATTCGGCCTTGCCCACAAAGTTCAGGGCCCAGTCCAGCGCGGAGTCGCCGCCGCCGCAGATGACCAGGTTCTTGCCTTCGAACTGGCCTGGATCCTTGACGCGGTAGTGCACCTGGGTGCCGTCGAACGCTTCGATGCCGTCGACCTTGATGGTGCGCGCCTGGAACGAGCCGACGCCGGCCGCGATGAAGATGGTCTTGGTGATGAACTGGGTGCCGGTCGAGGTTTCGACGTTGAAGCGGCCGTCTTCACGGCGCTGCACCACGGTCACTTCCTGGTTCAGGTGGAAGGTCGGCTCGAACGGCTCGATCTGCTTGAGCAGGTTGTCGGTCAGTTCCTGGCCGGTGCACACCGGCACGGCCGGAATGTCGTAGATTGGCTTGTCGGGATACAGTTCGACGCACTGACCGCCCACGGCCGGCAGCGAATCGATCACATGGGCCTTAATTTCCAGCAAGCCGAGCTCGAACACCTGGAACAATCCGACCGGGCCTGCGCCGATGATCACGGCATCGGTATCGATGGCGCCGGCAAAGGAACTATTGGCAGCGACGCTGCCTGCTTCATGGTTGGCGATGATAGTCATGCGCTTACTTCCTGTTGATTTTGGGGTGGGGTGCAGCTTGCAGCAGTGCATTGAGCGTTGCTGCGAATGGCCGACAGTGTGCCACGATGGAGACGATCTTGCTGGCGCGAACCTGAAATGCCGGGCCGCGAGGGCGGTCCGGCAGGGCTGCTGGCTGGCTTAACGGATCAGCTGATCGATCTTGTCCTTGACGTCTTTCCATTGCTCCGCTTCGGGCAGCGCCGGCTTGGTCTTGGTGATGGACGGCCAGGCGCGCGCCAGTTCAACGTTGATCTTGATGAACTGCTGCTGATCGGCCGGCACATCTTCTTCCGCGTAGATGGCGTTGACGGGACATTCGGCCACGCAGACGGCGCAATCGATGCACTCGTCCGGATCGATTGTCAGAAAATTCGGGCCTTCCCGGAAACAATCTACCGGGCATACATCGACGCAATCGGTGTAACGACAGCTGATGCACGATTCGGTGACAACGTGGGTCATAACAGTCCTATCAGTGAAAAAGGGTGCTGCGGGCCGGTGGCGAGGGGCTTACGCCGACCATAGCAAAGCACTGTATTTTAAGGCAATTCGCTTATTCCCACAATTCAGGCTTATACACAATCCACATAAGCAAATGCGTCGTTGCGCCCGCGCACACGGGCTTTTTTGCACAAAAACCAAGACTTGTTTTCCTGCCACCAAAGCGAGCTGAACAGAAATGGTCGCGCTGTTGACGGCGCGCGGGTTTGATGCAGCGCAAGCTGCGCAACAAAATGCGCTACAGCAGGAACATGATCATGGCCATGATGGTCGGCGCCAGCGCCCCCAGCAGCAAGCCGCCGAGCCCGATCGACTCATCCTCGAAGCCGTCGCGCAGCAGGGCCGCACCGGCTGGATTGGGGGCGTTGGCGATGATGGTCAGGCCGCCGCCGGCCACGGCCCCGGCCACCAGCATGTATTTGGCCTGGTCGGACAGGCCGGCGATCAGCGAGCCGAGGTAGGTGAGGGCGGCGTTGTCGGTGATCGCGGTCAGGCCCACGGCGCCGAAGAACAGCGCGGTCGGCCCCAGGCTGGACACGATCGGCTGCAGCCACCACTGCTGCATGCCGCCCAGCACCACCAGCCCGGCGAGGAAAAAGCCGACCAGCAAGCCTTCCTTGAGGATCAGGGGATTTTGGTATTTCTCATAGGCATGAGTGAAGCCGATGAAGAACATGAACAGGCCCATGAAGATGACAGGGTGGTGCGCGAAGCTGACCACGGAGGCCAGGAAGGCCAGGTGGATCGCGCTCACCAGCAGCGGCACCTTGACGGCGTCAGGCGCCGGCGGTGGCGCTGCGGTGATGTGCTTGCTGAGCATGAAGGTGACCACGGTCGCGTTGATGAGTACCGCGATGGCGGCGCGCCAGCCGAAGGTGGCGGCCATGAAGGCGCTGTCCCACTGCCAGGTGGTGGCCACCATCAGCACCGGCGGCGCGGCGAACGAGGTCAGCGTGCCGCCGATCGATATGTTGACGAACAGCACGCCGAGGGCGGCGTACTTGAGCCACTCCGGCATGCCCTTGCGAAAGATCTGCGGCGCCAGCATCAGGGCGGCCAGGGTCATCGCGGCCGGTTCGGTGATGAACGAGCCGATCAGCGGCACCAGTGCCAGGCACAGCCATACATTGACGACTGGCGTGCGCAGCGGCACCAGGCGCGCCAGCGTGGCGATGACGGCGCGGATGGCCTCGAGCACGGGCTTGGAGGCCGCCACCACCATGATGACGAAGACAAACAGCGGCTCCGTGTACGTACGCGATTCGGCATACGCGATTGCCTCCTTGCCACCGACCATGAAGGCCATGGCCACGATCAGCACCAGGGCCCACAGGCCGAAGACCACCTCGACTTCGCCAAAGAAGTGGAACAGGCCGGCGTGGCGCGGATAACGGTCGGCCAGGCGCTCGAAGGTCTTGGCGGCAAACGTGTGGATCAGTGCGAGCCCGAACAGGATCGCGGCGATGAGATGCATCTCGCTCATGTCACTCCGATAAAAATTAGCTAAGGAGCATTATAGGGCGGGAAGCGGCGGCGCGGCAGAGGCAAACTAGGCGTGCCGGGCTCAACACGGTATCATGTGCGCGAAAAACACAACAAGGAAAGTCATGGCTGACATCAGCATCGTTCAGGAACACTGCCTGACACCGAACAAGGCGCGCGAAGCGGCCCAGAAAGTGGCCGACAAGATTGCCGCCGAATATGGCCTGGAATGTGCGTGGCAGGGCGACGTGCTGCATTTCGAGCGCAGCGGCGTGCACGGCTCGCTGGCCGTGGAAGCGCAGCAGGTCGAGATGAATATCAGGCTGGGGTTCTTGATGAGTGCGTTCGCGCCGGCAATCGAAGCGAAGGTGACGGAAAAGATGAAGGCGGTATTTGGCGCAGCCTGAAGCGGCCGCGCCGTGGTGTCGCAGGGGCTCGATCAGCCCTTCAATTCTTCGATCAGGTCGACGTACTGCTGCATGGCCTCGTCCTTGGACGTGCCCTTGAAACCATCCCACGCATCGTACTTGGCGCGCCCGACCATGTCGGTGAAGCCTGGACGGTTACCGTCGGTATCGCCCACGGCAGCCTGCTTGTACAGGGCGTAGATCTTCAGCAGCGTCATGTTATCCGGCCGTTCCGGCAGATTTTTGGAATCGGCCAAGGCCTGGTCAAACTGTTCCTGCAAGCTCATCGTATCTCCTGGGGTGGCTGAAATTAGTGACGAGAATCTTAGCGCAACTTACACGCCATCAGCCGGAAAAGCGCAAGAGATTAGAGGGGATGCTCGGATGCCGCCGATGTACGGCTAATCCTTCCCCTGCGCCTCGGCCTTCGCCTTTTCCGCCTTTTCCTCATCGCTGTCGCGAAACGGATAGCTAGCCACCTTGACGGCGCCCTTGGTCACCGCGACCCCGGTACTGACCGCCGCCGAGCCGACCGCCACGCCGGCGCCGACCACCGCGCCGGTCACCGCAACGACCGCGCAGCCGCTAGAGACGGCAACGGCCAGCAAGGCCAGTGCGCAGCGCAGGGCGCCCATCGACATGCTTAAACCTTGAGCAGTTCGACGTCGAAAATCAGCGTGGCGTTCGGCGGAATCACGCCGCCCGCGCCGCGCGCGCCGTAACCGAGGCTCGCCGGGATCGTCAGGCGCCGCGCGCCGCCGACCTTCATGCCCTGCACGCCTTCATCCCAGCCGCGGATGACCTGGCCGGCGCCCAGCGAAAACTGGAACGGGTCGTTGCGGTCCTTGCTGGAGTCGAACTTGGCGCCGGCGGTGCCGTCGTCGTTGCGCAGCCAGCCGGTGTAATGCACGGTGACGTGCTGGCCGGCTTGCGCTTCGGCGCCTTCGCCGACGGTGGTGTCTTCGTACTGGAGGCCGGAATCGGTAGTGATAGTGGACATGGTTTTCCTTGATAAATCGGTGTGATTGGCGATTGTAGTGCATGACGTGTCAAAGCGCTATTGACGCCACCCCCGCACGCGTGCAAAGCGCGCTACACTGCCTGGACTTTTTGACTACATCCGGCCGTTCTCCATGACCAAGACCCCCTGGCGCCCCGTCGCCACCGCCTACCGCCGCGCCCTCGTCTCGCAGGCCAATCCCAGGATGCTGCTGCTGACGGTGATTCCCTTCGTGCTGTCGGTGCTGCTGTGGGCCGTGCTGCTGGCCTTCGGCTTCCAGCCGCTGCTCGATTACGTCCAGGCCCTGTTCCAGGACAACGACTGGTTCAAGACCAGCAGCGGCATGCTCGGTTCCTTCGGCATGAGCGCGCTCAAGACCATGATCGTGCCGCTGATCGCCATGCTCCTGCTGCTGCCGCTGATGATCCTGACCGCGATCGTCTTCATGGGCGTGGCCGCCATGCCCCCGATTACCCGGCACGTCGCCGCGCGCCACTTCAGTACGCTGGAAACCAAACACGGCGGCAGCTTCCTGGCCAGCATCGCCATCAACATCAGCAGCGCCGTGCTGTTCCTGGTGGTCTGGATACTGACCCTGCCGCTGTACATCTTTCCGCCGCTGGCGGTGCTGGTGCAGGTGGTGCTGTGGGGCTGGCTGACCTCGCGCGTGATGGTCTACGACGCGCTGGAAGACTACGCCAGCGCCGAGGAGCTGAAGGAACTGCGGCGCCGCCACCGCCCGCAGCTGGCCCTGATCGGCATGATCTCGGGCTTCATCGGCGCCTTGCCGGGCATCGTCTGGATCGGCGGGGCGCTCATGTCGGTGCTGCTGTTCCCCTTCCTTGCGGCGATCTCGATCTGGCTGTATGTGTTCATCTTCGTATTTACCGCGCTGTGGTTCCAGTACTACTGCATGCAGGCGCTGGCCGACCTGCGCGCCGAACAGGAGGCACCGCTGGCCGTCGCCCCCGAGGCGGCGCCCCCTGCCTGACGCGCTTTCATGGCACACTGATCACTTTTGCAACAACGGAGAAACACATGGCCATCGGTTTGATCATCATCGGCGACGAAATCTTGTCGGGCAAGCGGCGCGACCAGCACTTTCCCAAGGTGCTCGAGCTGCTCGCCGAGCGCGGCCTGAAGCTGGACTGGGCCGAGTACCTGGGCGATGATCCGGCGCGCATCAGCGCCACCCTGAAACGCACCATCGCCAGCGGCGACATCGTGTTTTCGTGCGGCGGCATCGGCGCCACGCCGGACGACCACACGCGCCAGTGCGCCGCCACCGCGCTTGGCGTGCCGCTGGTGCTGCATGCGCAGGGACGGGCCAACATCGAGGAGCGCATCGGCGACATGGCGCGCGACGCCGGCACCACGGCCGACCTCCATTCCCCGGAAAACCTGCACCGCCTCAAAATGGCCGAGTTTCCGCAAGGGGCGTCGCTGATCCCCAATGCCTACAACAAGATCGCCGGTTTCACGGTCGGCACCCATCACTTCGTGCCCGGTTTTCCGGTCATGGCCTGGCCGATGATCGCCTGGGTGCTCGAGAACTGCTACAGCCACCTGTTCAACCGCCAGCCGCACAGCGAACAGTCGGTGCTGGTGTACGGCTCGATGGAGTCGACCCTCAATCCGCTGATGGAAGCGCTCGAAGCGCACTACGCCCCGGTCAAGGTCTTCAGCCTGCCGAGCGTGGGCGACGCGCTCACGCGCGGCCATATCGAACTGGGCGTCAAGGGCGAGCCTTCCCTGACCGCGTCGGCCTTCGCCGACATGTGCGCGCAGCTGACCCGCATGCGGATCGAATTCGCCCCGTGCGACGCGCCGCTGTGACCGGCGTGTGACGCCTTTTGTGGCAGTGCTTTTGCACGGCGCGCTGAGCCGTTGTTTTTTTGCGAAAAACAAACGGCCAGATCAAGTTTTCTTGAACATGCCTTCGCCACGGTCACCCGATGTGGTGGAATGGTGACCGTGCACCACTGCGATCTCGCGTGAGATTTGAGTGAGAATTTAACGAGTGAATTTTTAACACCACAGCAATGCGATTGACCACCCGATCACACGAAGCGACCCGTTGCACGATGGCGAAGGTTGATGCGGTGATTGCAGGGACGATTGATTTGAACCGGTTGAGCCATCATGGAAAGTAATCGTCGTTTTCGACGGCCCCGCATCGTCGCCAGCGCGGTGCGCAAATTGCGCGCCCGTGCGGCATTGATCCAACTCGGCCAGGTGCCGCCCGAGCCCGAGGACGGCACGGCAGCGCCGCACCCCCACCTTTCCCTCGTTCCCGACGGCGCCGCCGGCGCCTCCGACACGTACACCGACACCGATACTGACACCGATACCTTGCCCAATTCCGACACCGTAGCCGAAACCGATACCGAGCCGCAAGGCACCCCGCCACGCCGCCGCAGCCGCATCAAACTGGTCCTGTGGCTGCTGATACTGGTCTTGCTGGGCGCCGGCGTCTGGTGGGTGCTCGACGAAGTGCGCACCTCGTCGATGCAGGCCAGGTACTTTGCCGGCATCGCCAAAAAGATCAGCTACAAGGTCGAGAAGGGCCCGAGCACCAACATCCGCTTCCCGCACGACAGCCCGTACGACGAGCGGCTCGGCTATGCCAACATGCCCGACTACCTGGCCAAGCTCAAGTCGCGCGACTTCATGATCGATTCGCAGGCGCGCCTGTCGCCCAAGATGGTGGAGCTGGCCGACCATGGCCTGTTCGCGACCTACCGCGAAAAGACCAAGGTCGGCCTCGAAATCCTCGACTGCCGCAGCGAGCCGCTGTTTTTGGCGCGCTACCCGGAGCGTTTCTACGAAAAGTTCGACGATGCGCCGTCCTCGCTCGTCAAGAGCCTGCTGTTCATCGAAAACCGCGAACTGCTCGACCCGACCTACCCGAAACGCAATCCCGCCGTCGAGTGGGACCGCTTCAGCAAGGCCGTCTTCGACAAGTCGCTGCACGTGTTCAGCGGCGGCGACAAGCGCTCGGCCGGCGGCAGCACGCTGGCCACCCAGATCGAAAAATACCGCCATTCGCCGGACGGGCGCACCAACTCGCTGTCGGAAAAGGCGCGCCAGATGGTCTCGGCCACGCTGCGCGCCTACCAGTACGGCGAAGACACCACGCGCGCCCGGCGCCAGATCGTCATCGACTACCTCAATACGGTGCCGCTGTCGGCCAAACCCGGCTACGGTGAAGTGAACGGCATCGGCGACGGCATGTGGGTCTGGTACGGGGCCGATTTCGCGGCCATGAACAAGGTACTGAAAGAAGATCCGCAGTCGCCTGAAGCGGTGCTGGTGTACAAACAGGCGCTGTCGCTGATGATCGCCCAGCGCCGTCCGGCCCACTACCTGGGCGCCGGCGCCAACGACCTGGAAAACCTGACCAACACCCACTTGCGCGTGCTGGCCCAGGCCGGCGTGATCACGCCGCAGCTGCGCGACGCCGCGCTGGCCGTCAAGCTCGAACCTGCCAAGGGTTCCGGCGTGGCGCCGCCGGCGGCCAATGCCTTCGTCTCGCGCAAGGCTTCGAATGCGGTACGCACCCACCTGGCGGGATTGCTGGGCGACTCGCGCCTGTACAACCTGGACCGGCTCGACCTGTCGGTGGTCAGCACGCTCGACTCCGAAGCGCAGAAGGCCGTCACCGCCGTGCTGCGCAAGCTGCGCGACGCCGAATCGGCCCAGGAGGCCGGCCTGACCGGCAAGGGCATGCTGGGCAATGGCGACCCGGCCAACGTGGTCTACAGCTTCACGCTCATGGAACGCGGCGAGAAAGCCAACTACCTGCGCGTGCAGACCGATAACTACGACCAGCCGCTCGACATCAACGAAGGCGCCAAGCTCGATCTGGGCTCCACCGCCAAGCTGCGCACCCTGGTGACCTACATGGACATCATCGACCAGTTGTACCAGCGCTTCAACGGCATGAGCGCCGGGGAGCTGCGCAAGACGGTGGTCGATCCGAAGGACCGGCTCTCGCAGTGGGCCATCGAATACTTTTTGACGCTGCCGTCGGGCGCCGCGCGCGACCTGCCGGCCATGCTGGAAGCGGCGATCGAACGCAAGTACTCGGGCAGCCCGGCCGAAGGCTTCTTCACCGGCGGCGGCATGCACACCTTCGGCAACTTCAGCAAGCTCGATAACTCGCGCATCCTGAGCGTGCGCGAAGCGCTGCGCAGTTCGACCAACCTGGTGTTCGTGCGCCTGATGCGCGACGTGGTGCGCTACTACATGTTCCAGCTGCCCGGTTCCTCGGCGGCGCTGCTGGCCGACGCCGACGATCCGCGCCGCGCCGAATACCTGGCCCGCTTCGCCGACCGCGAAGGGCGCGAGTTCCTCGGCCGCTTCTATAACAAGTACAAGGGCAAGAACGCGGCCGACGCCGAAAAAGTGCTGCTGGCGAGCTTCCGTCCGACCCCGACCCGGCTGGCCACCGTGCACCGCACGATCGCCCCGAACGCGACGCTGGCCCAGTTCTCGGCCTTCGTGAAGGACAACCTGGTATCGGCCAACGAAGTGCCGGACGAGCGCATCGCGCGCATGTACGACCAGTACGCGCCGGCCAACATGTCGCTGGCCGACCGCGGCTACCTGGCCACCATCCACCCGCTCGAACTGTGGCTGGTCGGTTACTTCCGCGCCAATCCGAACGCCACTTACTCCGACATGGTGGCGGCCAGCGCCAAGCAGCGCCAGGAAGTCTATGCGTGGCTGTTCAACACGCACCGCAAGCATGCGCAGGACCGCCGCATTGCCGGGCTGCTGGAAGTCGAAGCGTTCCTGAAGATCCATGCGCAGTGGAAGAAGATGGGTTATCCGTTCGACTCGCTGGTGCCGTCGTACGCGACCACCTTGGGTGCGTCGGCCGACCGTCCGGCGTCGCTGGCCGAGATGATGGGCATTATCGTCAACAAGGGCGTGCGCAAGCCGGTGCAGCGCATCGACTCGCTGCATTTTGCCGCCGATACGCCGTATGAGACGCTGGTCAAGCAGGCCAAGAGCGCGCCGGGCGAGCAGATCCTGGCGCCGGAAGTGGCGCGCGCGGTGGCCGATGCGATTCGCGGCGTGGTGTCGGACGGTACCGCCAAGCGCGTCAAGACCGCCTTCAAGATGGCTGACGGCAGCATCATCGCCGTGGGCGGCAAGACCGGTACCGGCGACCAGCGCTTCGAGGTGTATGGCGGTGGTGGACGGCTGATCGAATCGCGTTACGTGAACCGCTCGGCGACGTTTGTCTTCAACATCGGCGAACGCTTTTTTGGGAGCATGACGGCGTATGTGCACGGACCGTCGTCGGCCGACTACGACTTCACCAGCGCCTTGCCGGTGCAGTTGCTGACGGTGCTGGCGCCCGCCCTGATGCCGATGATCGAGCCGCCGGCTGACAGCACGGCCAAGCAGTGCGTGCGTTGATGGCAGGGTTAGTACCTCCAGACTAAGAGCCGTCTTTCCCGCGCAGGCGGGAAAGACGGTTTTTTAGTTAACGGTATATCTCAGGTGCGACCATGATCTCCATGAATGACTTTTACACTGACCGGATTCTCTGGAAAGCACGCCAGCACGGGTTTCCCGGCGCAGCGTGCCATCTCGTCGCCGATATCGATGCCTCCTGGCGCGCACAGGTTTGCGCGCAAGCGCAGTGCACCGGCGACCCGGTCTTGCTGTTCTGGTCCGGCAGCAGCTTGTGGACCCTGTTGACGAACCGGGAAATCGTCTCCTGGAACGGCAAGACAATCAGCGGCATTCTTCTCGACAGCATTCAAAAGCGCATCAAACTCGAGCCGGTCGAGGGCACACAGGCTCAATCGAGCAAACTGTATTCACAGTACTTGCACCTTGGCCCCGCCGGAATAAGAATCTGGGCGCCGGCAGGCTCGCAGTTACTATCACTGTGGAACATCCTGGGCATGTTCCCGTTGATGCAGGGAGCGGAGCGCGGCCCGGACTGATTGCCCTTGCATGTTTGTGTGAATGTTGGCATCGTACCGAACCATGAAACCTTTGCAACGTGCGATGTCCAAAATCCGGAAGTTTACCCAGTTCTCGTTTCGCGACCTGGTAGCCACCGCCGGCCCCACCGTCCTCACCATCGCCGCGCTGTGCGTGCTCGCCTACTTCCTCGTCGATCCTTCGCCGCCGCGCAGCGTCACGCTCGGCACCGGCCAGGAAAACAGCGCCTACGAGGAATTCGGCAAAAAATACGCGGCCAGACTGGGCAAGCATGGCATCGCCGTCACCCTGCAGCGCTCCCTCGGTTCGCAGGACAACCTGCAGCACCTCAACGAAGGCAAGGTCGATATCGCTTTTGTGCAGAGCGGGTCGACCGAGCAGGCCGAAGCCCAGCGCAAGGGACTGGTATCGATCGGCAGCCTGTTCACCGAACCGGTCTGGCTGTTCCTGCGCGAGGACGCCAAGGTTACCCGGATCTCGCAGCTCAAGGGCTTGAAAATCAACCTCGGACCGGAAGGCAGCGGCGTACCCAAGCTGTTTCGCCAGGTGCTGGCATTGAACGGCGTCGAACCGGGCGACCTGACCATCGGCGCGCTGGAAAACACGCCGGGCACGGTGGAGCTGCTCGAAGGGCGCATCGATGGCCTCGTGTTCAGCTCCGGGCCGGATGCGCCGCTGGTGCAGATGCTGCTGCAAACGCCGGGCTTCAAACTGTTCGATTTCACGCAGGCCGAGGCGTACTCGCGGCGCTTGCCGTTCGTCTCGCACGTGGTGCTGCCGCGCGGGATTGTCGATGTCGGGCGCGACTTGCCGGCCCAGGACTATCACCTGATCGCCCCCACCGCGACCCTGGTGGCGCGCGAGGATTTGCATCCGGCGCTGATCGACCTGTACGTGCAGGCAGCGAGCGAGATTCATGGCGGGACCGGCTGGTTCCAGCAGCAGGGACAGTTCCCGTCGGCGCGCTATACCGAAATTCCCGTGGCGCGCGAAGCGGCCAAGTTCTACAAGGATGGCGCGCCGCTGCTGCAGCGCTACATGAGCTTCTGGCTGGCCAATTTTTTCGACCGAATGTGGGTCGTGGTGGTGGCGCTGGCCGCGTTGGTGCTGCCGCTGTCGAAGGTGGTGCCGCCCTTGTACGTGTGGCGGATTCGCTCGCGCGTGTACCGCTGGTACGGGCAGCTGCGCACGGTGGAACAGGAACTCGAAGCCGCCCAGGGACCGCAACGCGCGGAAGTATGCGCCGGGCTGTTAAAGCGGTTGGATGAGATCGAGGAAATGGTCAACCAGATTTCGATTCCGCTGGCGTTTGCCGATGGCTTGTACGGCCTGCGCAGCCATATCAATTTTGTGCGGCAGCGGGTGAAGAATGCAGTTGCATAACCACCTCATAAAGTCGTTTGCATGAACGCTTTTTTTGCAACTGGTTCGCCGTCGTCAAATTCACAGATTTATTGGTGGTAAAAAACAATCGGAAATTACTGTGAAAATTTTTTTTGATGTATCAATGATTCTCAAAAAATCCCGTAAATTTTCAAATACTTAATGATGAGCGTTAGCTGCGCTGGACACGATTATATTAGATTTTTTGTTCAGCCGACAACCTTTGCGCGCCGATGAAAACCGCGCCGAGCGGCGTTGAAGGAGTGAAATTCGCAAAATCCATCTTAAAGTATTTCTTTAAAGTTGGAGCTAAGTGAAGTACAATTTTTAAAATTTATCATTTATCCTAGGCGAAAAAAATGGCAAAGCAACAAGCAAATTTCATTGAAATAACTCAAGGAAAGAGGAGGTTTATTTTAACGAAAATGCAAGCTAATATTGTGACGAAAATTAGTTATGCAGCGACCCGTGGCCAAACGGACGAGGAAGGCGCAATTCAAAGAATTTTGAATCAGTCACGAATTGGCAGTATTAAGGATTTCACATTAGGCGGCGGCGACTATCCAAATGCAATAGTGCTGAATTGGATTAGCGATACCAATAAAATTGTGCGAGTAGATGGAAAGATTCAATTTAATGATGAGCGCGATTCTGCCCAAATTATTGATGGGCAGCATCGAGTCGCAGGAATTAAGGCAGCTATTGAGGAGAGAATTGAGATAGGCAAGCTTGAAGTTCCGGTGGTCATATATGACAATTTGAGTACAAAAGAATGTGCAGATATATTCTTGGCAATTAATACTGAGCAAAAGCCGGTGCCGCGTAGTCTAGTTTTTGATCTTTATGGAATCGCTAGTGAGGAACTCGTGGATCCTGCTGCGGTCCGTGCTAGAGATATTGCCATCTACTTGGATACTGAAAATAAATCTCCTTATTATGGGGAAATTAAATTTCCCGGCAACAAAACACGTAAAGGTGGAATTGCATTGTCCACGGCCGTTTCAGCGATAAAACCGCTTGTTGAAGAAAAAGGTGGATTTGAACAAATTGATATACATTCTTTAGAGTCGCAAAGTAAAATTATAATGAATCTTTTTTTTGCCTTGCAAATAAAGTATGGAGATAAGTGGGATGATAAATCAAATGCATTTATGTTTGCCGCGGGATTTATGGGGGCGCTGGAGTTCTTGAAACTTAAATTAATTCCATATTGCAATTTACAAAAATCCTTTGAAATTGCAACCATTGCGAATGCCATAAACCTTACCGAAAATTCCCTTATTCGCCAGGAAGAGCTTAAGGGATTTGGTGGCTCTGCTGCAACTAAGGAAGTATATGAGAGACTGATTGCGTCATTTAAGCCTAAACAAAAATTATCTGCAAAAATAAAAATATAATGCATTCCGCTCAGAAATATGTAAATCAACATCTTAAGCCAACGTTGTCGCAAAATATTAGTATCAAACATTTGGTACTTACAGCGGACCAAGCCACGAAATTGAGATTTGCTTTAGTGGAGGATGAATCTGACTATATTTTTTCGGCTTGCATTTCTATCGCGGATGCATTGCAGGCGCTTGAACGTTCAATCTTTACTTGGGCTACAGTTAAGCTCTACTATGCGATGTTCTATTTGACTCGAGCTTTATTAGCTTCGTATGGAATTGCTATTATCTACGAAAGTACAAAGGCTTTTATTATTCCATGTCAGCCCGGTTCAGTGCCGGTTAAGCGCGACGGGACCACTCATAAAGTCGTGCTGGAGACTTTTACTAAGCTTTACCCGAATAGTCCAATATCATCGCAGCTCATCGGGGCTGTGGCAGCATCGGATTGGCTTATGGCGAGGCGCGAGGAAGCGAACTACAAGAATTCCCGTTTTTCCGAGCCTGATCCACCTCCACACTTTCGATCGATTGTTGAAATCGGTGTCCGTAGATCACTTGCTGCTTATCTTAAAGACGAAACATATCTGTACGCATTCTCTGAAGCGCATGCAATGCTCGCGTTACCTGTTGAGGCATTGAAGTTGGCGGTTAAGCGCTTGCATACCACTCGTACCGGTCAAATTTTTTGCGATCAAGATTCCCGATACCTCTCAAGCCTCTTTTTTGATAAAGCCGGCCCATTTCCTGAGATGGCAAAGATGTTTGCCGGCAAACTTTAAGTATGTATTATTTTAATAATATAAACTAAGTTGTTAAATGAAGTGCCAATTAAATTTCCCCTTCGTTAGTGCCTCTGGAAATAAAAATTGTAACGAATACTTCTTCAGCATAAATTGAATTCATCAATAGCCTCCTTGATGAACATGATCAATAATTGCGCCCTAGGATTTTTTTGTAAAATTTTGCGAACATAGCGGATACTAAGAATACTAAAACTTCGCTACCCAAGTTGGAACTAAAAAATTACAAACTCTGTTACGGAATTATATTTGTTTATAGATCGCCAGTTCCTTCGGTCGAATGTAGTTCGTGGCGGTCGTGCTGGCGGCGCTAGTGATGGATGGGTTAAATAGATTTAAGGTAATTAACAAAGGCGCTGCAAGCGATTAGGAAAAACTTCGCATCATCAGCACCAACGCTTGCAGGTCCATTCATACCATGTCGAATACCTTCTGCATCACTAGTCCATCCGTAAAGAGCGTTGAAACCGTTTTTCAATGCTGGTGCAAGCCTTCCGTCTTTTTCAAGTTTGTTCAATGCCTTGCCCAGAGTTGCTTTTTCGTCCTGTGCAACGAGTTTAGCCATCGACTCTACAGCGGAAATTGACTCCTTTATAGAGTTTCTATAATCGGGTGTGTTTCGATTGGAAAGATGCAGTAAGGCTGCTTCAATGTGTTCGGAAGCAGGAGAGTAGGGGCCGCGGTCGTTTATGGCACGTTCTACCTCCGCGAGCTCTCCGGTTTCAGTTACTTGCGTTACTTGACCAGCCACCACCCTATATGCGGCTAACTCATCTTCTAGGACACGATTAATGTTGGTTTCGCTACATACCTTATTTTTCAAAAAAAACTCGATAAAATCAAATGTTTGATGCCAAGTTGACGCGAAAAACGATTGTCTTACCGCTGCCCATGCTGGTGCGTAATTCATGTCACCCATATAGCCGTTTCGAGCTGGAATGGTGTCGGTAGGCTTTTTAAAGAAATCGTGCCACATCAGAAACATCAATTTTGGAAGATGGTTGACCTCAACCGATGAATCTACAACGTTCCATAGCTTGTTGCGCAAACCTTCTGTCATTTGTTTCGGCTTCATGTTGGCAGGAATGGTTTGATGCCCGTTTCGCTGGCTAAAATTTAACATGAATTTCCCTGGAAAGAATAACTGCCAATCAAATTTGAATTGGGATTGCTAAATGGGATATTTATCAAAGCTGTTCGAGCGTATTTGAAATATCTAACCTGTGCGTCCGCAGGGCGTGGAAACCTAATTTCCTGGCGAGCGCCGGTAGAACATTATTTGTCCATCGGCCCATATTACTCCCACTTAGGAGGATCGACTGAACAAACGTAGTCGTTAAATTAGTAGCTACAATTTTTATAGGAAAACCAGAACTTGTTAAGTGGAGTTTAACTGGTTATTGGGTGACGTGATTCATCTAAGCTTGGATGGGGCAGACGACGATCAACTGCTACTTCAAGCCCCCAGCCAGGGCAATCCCGCCTTGCACCATCCACCCACCGTCTTGCGGTGTCCGTCCGCGTCCTTGTCGCCCTCGAAGCCTTCCAGAATATCGAACGACTGCGCATAGCCATTTTCTGTTGCCACCCGTGCGGCGTGGCGCGACCTGACGCCCGAGCGGCACAAAAACAGCAGCACTTCATCCTTCTGCGCCACCGCTTCCAACTGCTGCACGAAATCGGGATTCGGTGCGCCATCGGGCCAGGTGCTCCACTGCACCGCACAGTGCTGCTGCGCCGGAATGGCGACCTTGCCCACCCACGCGCGCTCGGCATCGGTGCGCACGTCGACCAGGCGCACGCGCGCCTCGCTTTGCAGCAGTTCCCACGCTTCCTGCGGCGTCACCGCTCCCGCATACGGTTGGCCGGGCGCGCGGGTGCGGGCGGCGGCAAGCAGGGTGTCGGCGTTACTCATGGCGTATTCCTCGGTCAAGTTTGCGATTATTATATGAGCGGCGCACCACGGCGCGGCATTTTTACCTTTTCGGTGCATGATGCATCAACTTGGTGCAATCCGAAAGATTCGCACCAAGGCGGTGCGCTCCCGATCAGGCGCCCGGCCCGGCGCCGCGGCAGGGACTCCGGAGTTTAGTGATATTTGGCAGCATTTTCAACGCTGCTATGCCATTCGGTCCGCATGGTCCGGCTGGCACGCTTTCTGCTATGATCCCTGTGAGTTTTGCCGCCGAGGTGGCAACCCCCCATTTATATTAGGAGAGATACGCATGGCAATGACGGCCGCAGAAGTCTTGGAAATGGTTAAAGAGAAGCACGTTCGCTTTGTGGACTTTCGCTTCGCCGACACGCGTGGCAAAGAGCAGCACGTAACGGTTCCGGTATCGCACTTCGATCTCGACAAATTTGAATCGGGCCACGCTTTCGACGGCTCGTCGATCGCCGGCTGGAAGGGCATCGAAGCGTCCGACATGCTGCTCATGCCAGACCCGAACACGGCCAACATCGATCCGTTCATGGAAGAAGTCACGCTGTTCATGCAGTGCGACGTCATCGAGCCGGCCGACGGCAAGGGCTACGACCGCGATCCGCGTTCGATCGCCAAGCGCGCCGAAGCCTACCTCAAGTCGACCGGCATCGGCGACACCGCCTACTTCGGCCCCGAGCCGGAATTCTTCATCTTCGACAGCGTGCGCTGGAAGATCGACATGTCGGGCTGCTTCGTCAAGATCGATTCGGATGAATCGTCGTGGGCGACCGATGCCAAGACCGAAGGCGGCAACAGCGGCCACCGTCCAACCGTCAAGGGCGGCTACTTCCCGGTGCCACCAGTCGATTCGTTCCAGGACATGCGCTCGGAAATGTGCCTG
Source organism: Massilia scottii (assembly GCF_030846495.1). Classification (NCBI taxonomy): domain Bacteria; kingdom Pseudomonadati; phylum Pseudomonadota; class Betaproteobacteria; order Burkholderiales; family Oxalobacteraceae; genus Massilia; species Massilia scottii. The sequence goes on from NZ_JAVCWM010000018.1 coordinate 31,077, forward strand.
ATCCTCGAAGAACTGGGCATCCCGGTCGAAGTGCACCACCACGAAGTGGCCGGCGCCGGCCAGAATGAAATCGGCACCAGGTTCTCGACCCTGGTCGAGCGCGCCGACTGGACCCAGAACCTGAAATACGTGGTCTGGAACGTGGCCCACAGCTATGGCAAGACCGCTACCTTCATGCCGAAACCGATCGTTGGCGACAACGGCTCGGGCATGCACGTGCACCAGTCGATCTGGAAAGACGGCAAGAACCTGTTCGCCGGCGACGGCTATGCCGGCCTGTCGGAAGATGCGCTGTTCTACATCGGCGGCATCATCAAGCACGCCAAGGCACTGAACGCGATCACCAACCCGGGCACCAACTCGTACAAGCGCCTCGTGCCAGGCTACGAAGCGCCGGTCAAGCTGGCTTACTCGGCCAAGAACCGTTCGGCTTCGATCCGCATCCCGCACGTGGCGAACCCGAAAGGCCGCCGCATCGAGACCCGCTTCCCGGATCCGCTGGCCAACGTGTACCTGTGCTTCGCCGCGCTGCTGATGGCTGGCCTGGACGGTATCGCCAACAAGATCCACCCGGGCGAAGCAGCGTCGAAAGACCTGTACCACCTGCCGCCGGAAGAAGACGCGCTGATCCCGACCGTGTGCGCCTCGCTCGAAGAAGCGCTCGATAACCTGAACAAGGACCGCGAGTTCCTGACGCGCGGTGGTGTTTTCAGCAACAGCATGATCGATGCCTACATCGAACTGAAAATGCAGGACGTGCAGCGCATGCGCATGACCACGCACCCGGCCGAGTTCGATATGTACTACTCGCTGTAATTGTTTTTAGTTGGCAACCATTGCCAACTTGCAGCATCTATGGCCGGGGAGACATCAAAACGTATCTCTCCGGTACAAAAACGCGAGGAAGGCCAAGGCTTTCCTCGCGTTTTTCATTGGATGTTGTATATTCGGTTGAATCTAATTACTCCACGGAATTCCGTGAAACAACGCTGATGCTTATGATAACGAGGATGTCCCGAATTCGCCCGCACCGACCGCTGCGTTCGCCTTTGCTGGCGCTGGTGCTGCTCGCCGGCCTCGGCGCGCAGCTGCCGGCCCGGGCCGACATCTATTTGTGCGTCGATGCCAGCGGGCGCAAGGAGTTGACCGACAACCCCAAGCCGGGCTGCAAGCAGCTCGATGTGCCCAACAATATCCCCGCTCCCTCGGGGCGCAAGAGCAGCGGTCCGGCCAAGCCGGTGACCACGCCGACCGATTTCCCCAAGGTGGGCGACAGCGAGCAGCGCGCGCGCGACGCCGACCGGCGCCAGATTCTCAACGACGAACTGCGCGCCGAAGAGAAGAAGCTGGCCGAACTCAAACGCGAATACAACAAGGGCGAGCCTGAACGCCAGGGCAACGAGAAGAACTACGCCAAGTACCAGGAGCGGGTCCAGTCGATGGCCGAGAACATCGCGCGCGCCGAGAAGAACATCGAAGCGCTGCGGCGCGAAATTTCAAACATTAAATGACCTCGGTCTTGACCCCGGTCTTGACCCCGGCCGCGCTTTCCGTGGCGCGGCGCGAGGCCCTGGCCGGCCTCGATCTGCTGGCGTCGGCCGTGCTGCTGGTCGACGCCGACGGCACCATCACCTTCGCCAACGCGGCCGCCGAGAACCTGCTGGAAAGCTCGCTCAGGGCCCTGCAACGCCAGCAGCTCCATACCCTGTTCCTCAACGCCGAGGAATTGCTCAATCTGTGCGCGCAGGCGCTGGCCCACAAATACTCCGACCTGCGCCAGGACCTGACCCTGGAGCGCAGCGGGCGCGAGCCGCTGCATGTGCACAGTATCGTCAGCGAGGCGGGCGAATCGGGCATCGTGATCGAGCTGCGCGAGAACGTCCAGCAGCTTAAACTGGACCGCGAAGAGCGCATCCTCGACCAGAGCCAGGTCAACAAGGAACTGGTGCGCAACCTGGCGCACGAGATCAAAAATCCCCTGGGCGGCATCCGCGGCGCGGCGCAGCTGCTCGAACTCGAACTGCCGGCGCGTCATCTGACCCAGCTGCGCGAGTATACGCAGGTGATCATCAAGGAAGCGGACCGCCTGCAAACCCTGGTCGACCGCCTGCTGGCGCCGCACCGGCGTCCGCATATCGTCGGCGACGTCAATATCCATGAAGTGTGCGAGCGCGTGCGCAGCCTGATCCTGGCCGAGTTCCCGGCCGGCTTAAGCATCCGGCGCGATTACGATGCGTCGATTCCCGAGTTCAGGGGCGACAAGGAACAGCTGATCCAGACCGTGCTCAATATCGCGCACAATGCCGCGCAGGCCCTGTCCGAGCGCATTGTGGCGGGCGACGCCGAGCTGGTTTTCAAGACCCGCGTGGCGCGCCAGGTCACCTTGGCCAAGGTGCGCTACGGGCTGGCATTAGACTTGCATATCATCGACAATGGACCGGGCATCCCGCCGCAGATCCGCGACCGCATTTTCTATCCCCTGGTATCGGGACGGGAGGGCGGCAGCGGCCTGGGGCTGACACTGGCGCAGACCTTCGTGCAGCAGCACATGGGTGTGATCGAGTGCGAGAGCCGGCCTGGATTTACGGATTTCAGGATCCTGTTGCCGCTGCCATAAGCCGCGCATCAGCCCCGGATTCCGGGTCCCATCAATTGAAGATCCATATTGCGGGGAAGCGCGAACACATGAAACCAATCTGGATAGTCGACGACGACGCCTCCATCCGCTGGGTGCTTGAAAAAGCCCTGGCGCGCGAGAACCTCGCGACCAAGAGCTTTTCCAACGCGCGCGATGCGATGGCCGCGCTCGAATTCGATACGCCGCAAGTGCTGGTGTCCGACATCCGCATGCCGGGCGAGTCGGGGCTGGACCTGCTGCAAACGGTCAAGGCCACCTATCCCGGCCTGCCGGTGATTATCATCACGGCGTTTTCCGATCTCGATTCGGCGGTTGCGGCCTTCCAGGGCGGCGCCTTCGAGTACCTGGCCAAGCCGTTCGATATCGACAAGGCGGTGGAACTGATCCGGCGCGCGCTGGAAGAAAGCCTGCGCGAGACCAGCATCGAATCCGGTCCCACCGACACGCCCGAAATCCTGGGCCAGGCGCCGGCCATGCAGGAAGTGTTTCGCGCCATCGGGCGCTTGTCGCAGTCGAATGTGACGGTGCTGATCACGGGCGAATCGGGTACCGGCAAGGAGCTGGTCGCGCGCGCGCTGCACAAGCACAGCCCGCGCGCGCAGCAGCCCTTCATCGCCTTGAATACGGCGGCGATCCCGAAGGATTTGCTCGAATCGGAACTGTTCGGCCACGAGCGCGGCGCCTTCACGGGCGCCCAGACCACGCGGCGCGGCCGCTTCGAGCAGGCCGAAAACGGCACCCTGTTTTTGGATGAAATCGGCGACATGCCGTTCGACCTGCAAACGCGCCTGCTGCGGGTGCTCTCGGACGGCCACTTTTACCGGGTCGGCGGGCACCAGCCGATGAAGGCCAATGTGCGCGTCATCACGGCCACCCACCAGAACCTGGAACAGCGCGTGCGCGACGGCCTGTTTCGCGAAGACTTGTACCACCGCCTGAACGTGATCCGCCTGCGCCTGCCCAGTTTGCGGGAGCGGCGCGAGGATATCCCCCTTTTGGTGCGCCACTTCCTGGTGCAGAGCGCGCGCCAGCTCGGCGTGGAGGCCAAGCGCATGAGCGATCCGGCGCTGCATTTTCTGACCGGGCTCGATTTGCCGGGCAATGTGCGCCAGCTGGAAAACCTGTGCAACTGGATCACCGTGATGGCGCCCGGGCAGACGGTGGACGTGAAGGACATGCCGCTCGAACTGACGCAGGAAGGCGGCGCCGAAACGGCGCTGCCGCCGGCCATGGGCGACAGTGCGGCGCCGCCGGCCAACGGCCAGGCCGGCATCGTCGCGGGCGGCGCCGGCATGGCGGCGCTGGGCGCGGCCGGCGGCTGGATTGGCTTGCTGGAGCTGCAGGCGGCCAGCATGCTGGCGGCCGGGCAGTCGGAGGTGATGGATGTATTGGGACGGCAGTTCGAGTCGGCGCTGATCAAGACGGCGCTCAAGCACACGCACGGGCGCAAGAACGATGCCGCGGTGCGCCTTGGGATCGGGCGCAACACCATCACCCGCAAGATCGCCGAACTGGGGATCGATGGCGCCAAGGACGAGTAGGGCGGCGGCGGGGGGCGTGCTCACGTCCAGCGGCGGCATGGTGTAAGCTTCTGTCCAATTTATTGTTGGAACCACCATGCTGATCAACTGCGTCGCCTACCAGGAAGGCAAAAAGCTGTCCGACATTTCCGTCGAAGCCATCAGCGACTACCTTCAAAAACCCGACTGCTTCGTGTGGGTGGCCCTGAAGGACGCCCAGCCGGACGAACTGGCCATCATGCAGCACGAATTCGGCCTGCACGAACTGGCGGTGGAAGACGCGCTGCGCGGCCACCAGCGCCCCAAGATCGAGGAGTACGGCGATTCGCTGTTCGTGGTCGTGCAAACGGTCGAAATCGATGGCGATGAGCTGAGCATGGGCCAGGTGGCCATGTTCGTCGGCGACAATTACGTGCTCTCGGTGCGCAACAATGTCATGCGCGGTTTTCTCGGCGTGCGCGCGCGCGCCGAACGCGAACCGCACCTGCTGGCCAAGGGTTCGTCGTTCGTGCTCTATGCGCTGATGGATGCGGTGGTCGACCGCTATTTCCCGGTGGTCGATGCGCTCGAAACGGAACTCGAAACGATCGAGGACCGGATTTTTATCCGTGGCTCGCAGCGCACCAACATCGAACGTCTGTATGAACTCAAGCGCAAGGTGCTGGTGCTGCGCCACGCGGTCACGCCGCTGCTCGACGCCATCGGCAAGCTGCATGGCGGGCGGGTGCCGTCGTTCTGCCGCGACACGCAGGAGTACTTCCGCGATGTGCACGATCACCTGCAGCGCATCAACGGCGCGCTCGATACCATCCGCGACACCATCGGCACGGCGATCCAGGTCAACCTGTCGATGGTGGCCATCGACGATGGCGAAGTCAATAAACGGCTGGCCGCATGGGCCGCGATCTTCGCCGTGTTTACGGCGTTCGCCGGGGTGTGGGGGATGAACTTCGACTTCATGCCGGAGCTGAAATGGAAGTACGGCTACGCCGTTGCGATCAGCGCGATGGTCAGCGTGTGCGTCTACCTGTACTACCGTTTCCGGAAATCCGGCTGGCTGTAGGTGTTCTGACCGCTTGTTCAGAGGCAGGGCAAGTTCTGGTTGGCGGCCGAGATATCTTTCCGAAGGCTATGCCAGCTCATTTGGCCGGTTCAGGCTCGATGATGTCCGGGCGAGGCGGCTGAGTGACCTTGGGAGCGGGCGTTTCAGTCGTCACTGGTATGTTCGCAATTTTTTGTACGTTAGCGTTGAACTTTGCCAGTGCTTGGTAGCCACCTAAAAGAGCGCCGATGACAATGATGGTCAACATGTTGACGCCTAAATTCCCGACGATGTCACCAAACCATGCGCCCAGGCTCTTTTTACTCTTGAGTTCAAGGAGCACCGCTGACACATTCTGGTTCAGGACGCTTTCGCGTATCTCATCTTCAAATTCGCGCATTCGTTGGGCAAGTCCGGAATGAAGGAACGCATTCGCAAGCTGCTGCGCGTGCGCGCGATACGCCCGTATTTTTGCAGGCTCGCAAGTTTGCGTATGAAAGACTTTGAGTTCGTCGGGGGTGGGGACGCGCCCGTGTGCGGATTGGGTTGCTTCAATGAAAGCGATTTTGTCCCGCTTGTAGAGGACATAGGCGATCGCTCCGACAGCATCGTCGGGATCGTTGACCAGTTCTTTGTAGATCCAGTTGTAGGGCGAAGTGGCAGGGAGGGCTCCGGAAGAGGGAGAAGCGGGTGCCGGAGGAGTGGCAGGCGCAGGCGGAACCGGCGCCGCTGTCATTCAGATCCCGCCGACGACGCGACGCGCTTCAGCGAAAGCACGATTGATTTCGTCCGGGGTGAAGCTCGACTGGCGAAGCAGTCTTTTGGAGGCCGGCGAGAGGCCGGCTGGTACCTTGTCTTTGCGGGCAATGAGGTCGTTGTTAGCCTGGCGCACGTCGTCGGATGTAAAAAGCTTCAACACTGGCTTCATATTCCCTCCCTGGTCGAACCACGTTTGTGATTTTATCCGAATTGGCCCAAGCGCCAACCCCCGGTCATGACTTGACGTTGATCCGCGTCATATTGCGAAACGATTGACCAGCTACTAAGCACGAGATGTCGCTTGCACCGCAAGACGCTGAAGTTTGGCGGCGTTCGCATGATTATCTGCGCCTGCCTTGCCTACCCCGCCATCGACAGCGCCACCGCTTCCGCCACCTTGATCCCGTCGACCGCCGCCGACAAAATCCCGCCCGCGTAGCCGGCGCCTTCGCCAGCCGGGAACAGGCCGCGCGTGTTCAGGCTTTGCAGGTTGTCGTCGCGGCGCTTGATGCGGATCGGCGACGAGGTGCGCGTTTCCACGCCGGTCAGCACCGCGTCTTCCTGGTAGTAGCCGCGAATCTGCTTGTCGAACGCCGGGAAGGCTTCGCGCATGGCGATGATGGCGTAGTCGGGCAGGGCGGTGCCCAGGTCGGTCAGGTGCACCGCCGGCTTGAACGACGGAACCACCGAACCGAAGGCGGTCGAGGCGCGTCCCTTGACGAAGTCGCCCATCAGCTGCCCCGGCGCGTCGTAGGTGCCGCCGCCGAGCGCGAACGCGCCTTCTTCCAGGCGGCGCTGGAGCGCGATGCCGGCCAGCGGGTGGCCCGGGTTGTCGACATAGTCGGCCGGCGTGATGCCCACCACGATGGCGCTGTTGGCATTGCGCTCGTTGCGCGAATACTGGCTCATGCCGTTGGTGACCACGCGCCCCGGCTCGGAGGCGGCGGCGACCACCGTGCCGCCCGGGCACATGCAGAAGCTGTACACCGAGCGGCCGTTGGCGGCGTGGTGCACCAGTTTATAGTCGGCCGCGCCGAGGATCTTGTTGCCGGCGTTCGGACCGAATCGGCAGGCGTCGATCAGCGACTGCGGGTGCTCGACCCGAAAGCCCACCGAAAACGGCTTCGCTTCAATATAGACGCCGCGCTCGTAGAGCATCTCGAAGGTGTCGCGCGCGCTGTGGCCGATGGCCAGCACCACGTGGCGCGTGGGGATATGCTCGCCGCTGGCCAGGGTGATGCCGCGGATCTGGCGCGCCTCGCCCTCTCCCTCCACCTCGATATCGGTCACCTTGCTCTCGAAGCGGTATTCGCCGCCCAGCGCGGAGATGTTCTCGCGCATCTGTTCGACCATCTTGACCAGGCGGAAGGTGCCGATGTGCGGTTTGCTCACGTACATGATCTCGTCCGGCGCGCCGGCCTTGACGAATTCGGTCAGCACCTTGCGGCCGTAGTGCTTGGGATCCTTGATCTGGCTGTACAGCTTGCCGTCGGAAAAGGTGCCGGCCCCGCCTTCGCCGTACTGGACGTTCGATTCCGGATTGAGCTCGCGCTTGCGCCAGAAACCGAAGGTGTCGACGGTGCGCTCGCGCACCACCTTGCCGCGTTCGAGGATCAGCGGGCGCAGGCCCATCTGGGCCAGGATCAGCGCCGCGAACAGCCCGCACGGGCCGGTGCCGATCACGACCGGGCGCTCGTTGCGGTCGTGGCCCTGCAGCTGCTCGCCGCCGGCGACGAAGGTGTAGCCGGTGTCGGGCGCGGGCAGCACATGGGCGTCGTGCTGCAGGCGCGCCAGCACGGCCGCTTCGTCGCGCAGTTCGGCATCGATGGCATAGATCAGCACGATGGCGCTGCGCTTTCTCGCGTCGTAGCTGCGCTTGAACACACTGAACCCGAGCAGGTCGGCGCCGGCAATGCCCAGGCGCGCCAGGATTGCCTCGCGCAGGTCGGCGTCGGCATGGTCGAGCGGGAGTTTGAGTTCGTTAATTCGCAGCATAGGAGTCGTTCGTGGTTCAGGGTGGGGAAAGCAAGGCAGGGCGCTATTTTACCGGCTGCATCGCCGGATGGGCGAATCGGGGCGCCTGCGCACGGAATTTTCGACCTCAAGGTGTTGCTGCGCGACTAGTAAAGTGTAGTTGGGAAAATTTGTTGCAAAACAGACTCATTCATTATTTTAATTTTGCAGCAACGCACCATATTTCGTTCGGCATATTTATGTAAAGAAAGAATTTTCGCTGTAGTCGCTGGGAAAAGTGCAAATCGGCTGGTTTTGGCCGCCATTTTTTTGTCGCTGACCGGATAATGCCCGTTGCAGAAATGATGCGACGCCCCAGCGTGCGCGCCGCTGCCGGGTGATGTCGAACCCGGTAACGTGCCAGCGCCGCCGGGACCCGAAAGGCTGTCGTGCAAGCAAGCTGCTGTAGTGTCGTTATCCTCATCCTAAACGGAGTTCTAAAAATGATGTTTCAAGAGAAGATTGGCGTACGTTCCGTTCGCCTCGCCCTCGGCCTGTTAGCCGGTTTCGTCGCCGGCCAAGCACTGGCTCAGGATGCTCCTATCCAGCGCGTTGAGATCACCGGTTCGAGCATCAAGCGAATCGTGAAAGAAGGCGCACTGCCAGTTCAGGTGGTGTCGAAGGAAGTGATCGCCCGTTCCGGCGCGACCACTGTTGCCGACCTGATCCAGAAACTGCCAGCGATGCAGGGTTTCACGATTGAAGCGATTGCGGCCGGTACCAACTCGGGTGGCCGCTCCACCGCGTCGATCCACGGCCTGGGCGGCACTTACACCCTGGTCCTGCTGAACGGCCGCCGCATGGCGCCTTTCCAGGACAGCGGCAGCTCGGTCAACCTGAACTCGATTCCGATGAGCGCGGTCGAGCGCGTCGAAGTGCTGAGCGACGGCGCCTCCGCCCTGTACGGCGCCGACGCCATCGCCGGCGTCATCAACTTCATCCTCAAGAAAAACTACCGCGGCCTGACCCTGGACGCGGGCGTAACGGTACCGACCAACCCGGGCGGCAAGAGCGCCAACGCTGGCTTCACCTGGGGCTTCGGCGACCTGGAAACGAACCGCTTCAACCTGTTGATGACCTACCGTCACGACGAGCAGAAAAAAGTCAAGGCGACCGATCGCGAGTTCAGCAAGACGTCGTACATTCCCCTGGGCCACGACGGCCAGAGCTATATCTACGACCGCACCTCGACCTCGGGTACCGCATCGAACGTGAACGTCGCGTTCAAGAATCCGAAATCTGCCCAGATCGGCTTTAACCCGTACAGGAAAGTCAACGGCGCATGCCCGACCGGCTTCTTCGACTACCTGTCGAACACCTCCACCACCGAGTACTGCGCCGTCGACAGCGCCTCGACCGTGGAAACCGTGCCTGAATCGAAGCGCGACACCCTGTTCACCTCGTTCCGCTTCAAGTTCAGCGACAACCTGACCGGCTTTGCCGACCTGGCACTGGGCCGCTTCGACCTGACGGCGCGTATCGCCGCCAACCCGGTCAGCGTGGCCGTGCCGATCGGTTCGCCAGTCTACAACCAGTACGTCGCACCGTACCTGAGCGCCGATCAGCGCGCCGATGTCAAGACCGCCACCGCGACCTACCGCGCGACCGAATTCGGCACCCGCGACAGCCGCACCGTCACCGACGTCGGTCACTTGGTCGTTGGCCTGGAAGCGAATGCCGCAGGCTGGGACATGAACACGGGCGCCACGTACTCGAAGTACCAGCTCGACGAGCGTTACACCGGCGGCTACCTGTTGAACAAGGAATTCCGCAACCTGATCGGCGGCACCAGCTTCAATCCATTCCTGCCGGCCGGTTCGCCATCGTCGCCAACGGCTGAACAGATCAAGGGTTCGGTTTTCCACGGTTCGATCCGTGAAGCGTATTCGGTCCTGCGCGGCGTCGACCTGCGCGCATCGCGCGAACTGTTCAACCTGCCAGGCGGCGCCAGCAGCATCGGCCTGGGCGGCGACTACCGCGAACTGCACCAGGTGCAGACCGCCTCGGCCGCGGCCAAGGACGGCACCATCTACGGTTTCACCGCGCCAAACCAATTCGACTACACCCGTGACTCCGCCGGTGCCTTCGCCGAAATGGCGCTGCCGCTGATGAAGAACCTGGAAGTGACGACCGCCATCCGCTACGACCGTTATTCGGGCGTGGAGGACAAGATCGCCAAGCGCACCAAGGGTGAAACCCAGAGCGCCAGCACCTACAAGATCAGCGCGCGCTACACCCCGACCACGGCCCTGCTGCTGCGCGGTTCGTACGGTACGGGTTTCCGCGTCGCCGACCAGAACGACATCGCCAACACCCTGGTGTCCGCCGGCGTCACGGCCGCACCGTATGCTTGCCCGGCAGACCTGGTAGCGATCGATGCGACCCTGTGCCGTCCGGGCGTGAACCAGTACAACTCGTACAACGGTGGTAACGAAAAACTGCGTCCGGAAGAATCGAAGCAGTTCACCCTGGGCTTCCGCCTCGAGCCATCGTCGAGCGTGACGTTCGGCGCCGACCTGTGGGACATCAAGATGACCAACCAGGTGTCGAACGTTGGCGAAATCCAGGCGTTTGCCAATCCAGCCAAGTACCGCCAGCTGTTTACCGAGTTCGCCGATCCAGCGACCGGTATCAAGACCTGGGCCTTCATCCGCGCCCCGATCAACATCGGCAAAGCGCACAACCGCGGTATCGACTGGGATCTGACCGTCGGCGAGAAGTATTCGTTCGGCAAAATGACCCTGAACGTCAATGGTACCCACATGCTCAAGGCCAGCTACACCATTCCGGGTTCGGACACCGAGTGGACCGACAGCATGGATAAATACGGCATCGACAATCAAGTCACCTTCCGCGATATCGTCAAGTTCGGCGCTACCCTGGAAACCGGCCCGATGACCAATGCGCTGACGTTGAACTACCGCAATGGTTACACCGACCAGGCCGCTAGCTTGTACAACGTGGCGACCAAGGCCCCTGCCGTCAGCCAGATCCGTCTGCAAGTGCCTTCGTACAGCACCGTCGACTACCAGGGTAAGTTTGCGATCAGCAAAATGTGGGAAGTTCGCGGCGGTATCAAGAACCTGATGGACAAAGAACCACCACTGACCCTGCGCACGTCGTCGGGCCACCAGGTTGGTTACGATGCGCGTTACGCGGACACGATGGGCCGCACCGTCTACCTCAACACCAGCTACAAGTTCTAAGCAGCTGATACGACGTAAGTCATCATGAAAGGCGCGTTGCTTCGGCAACGCGCCTTTTTTCCGTCTGGAGGGGGAGAGGGAAGAACTGGCGTGCCGGGGCGTGGCGCCTCGGCGCGGGAGGTCGTTTGCGGCGATGCCGGCAACGACGGCTGAGGTTGCCGTCAGCGGCGAAGGGAAGTTACAGGCCGCCCCAGAGGGCGTTGAGGGCGGCCACGGCGGCGATGCCGGCCGTTTCGGTGCGCAGGATGCGCGGGCCCATCGACAGCGCCAGTGCGCCGCGCGCCATCGCGCTATCTTCTTCCTGCACGCTGAAGCCGCCTTCCGGGCCGATCATCAGCGACAGCGCCTGGGGCGGCTGGTGCCTGGCCCAGTCGGCCAGCGACTGGCCGCCGCGCGGGCTGAGCAGGATGCGCTTGTGCATGTCCTGCTGGGCCATCCAGTGGTGCAGATCGTCCACCGGGGCCAGCCGCGCCAGCCGGTTGCGCCCGCTCTGCTCGGACGCCGACACGATCACGCCCTGCCAGTGCACCTGTTTTTTCTCGGCGCGTTCGCCCGACAGGCGCACCACGCAGCGCTGCGCGGCCAGCGGCTGGATCGCCGCCACTCCCATCTCGACCGCTTTTTCGATGATCCAGTCCATCTTGGACGCTTCCGGCAGGGCCTGGGCCAGGGTAATTTCGTAGGGCAGTTCGACGTCGCGCGCGACAAAGGCCTTGACCGTCACGCTGGCGCGGCGCTTCTCGACGCTGGCCAGGTGCGCGATGTATTCGCCGCCATCGCCGTTGAACAGGCACAGTTCGGCGCCGATCTGCAGCCGCAGCACATGGACGTGGTGGGCCACTGCCTCGGGCAGGTCGAGCGTGGCGCCGATCGCCAGCGGCAGGGAGCAATAGAAACGGGGCATGACATCCTGATAAGTAGTGGGAGCCCGCAGGGGCGCAAAGTGCTTCATTTTAATTCGGCACCCTCTGGTCTGGTAAAATACTTGGCTCGGTACTCCATGCAGCGCCACCCGCATTCCCAATCCTACGACCTCACTGATTCGACCCATGAAAACGACGCTCCCTACCACTTTGATGGCCAACGCGATCCGCGCGCTGGCAATGGATGCAGTTCAACAGGCCAATTCCGGCCATCCAGGCATGCCGATGGGCATGGCGGAAATCGCCGTGGCGCTGTGGGCCGGCCACTACAAGCACAATCCGTCGAACCCGAAGTGGCTCAACCGCGACCGCTTCCTGCTGTCGAACGGACACGGCTCGATGCTGCACTACGCGCTGCTGCACCTGTCGGGCTACGACCTGACCATGGCCGATCTGAAAAACTTCCGCCAGATGCACTCGAAGACCCCGGGCCACCCGGAAGTGGACATCACCCCGGGCGTGGAAACGACCACCGGCCCGCTCGGCCAGGGCATCGCCAACGCGGTCGGCATGGCGCTCTCCGAATACCTGCTGGCGGCTGAATTCAACAAGCCCGGCTTCGACGTGGTCGACCACTACACCTACGCCTTCCTGGGCGACGGTTGCCTGATGGAAGGTATCTCGCACGAAGTGTGCGCGCTGGCCGGCACCCTGGGCCTGAACCGCCTGATCGCCCTGTACGACGACAACGGCATTTCGATCGACGGCAAGGTCGAAGGCTGGTTCACCGACGACACCCCGAAACGTTTCGAGTCCTACGGCTGGAACGTGATCGCCGCCGTCGACGGCCACAGCGTGGCAGCGGTCCATGCCGCGATTGCCGAAGCGAAGCTGTCGTCCAAGCCGACCCTGATCTGCTGCAAGACCATCATCGGCAAGGGTTCGCCCAACCTGCAGGGCGGCGACAAGGTGCACGGCGCCGCGCTGGGCGACAAGGAAGTCGCTGCCGTGCGCGAGCACCTGCTGTGGACCTCGGTCCCGTTCGACATCCCGGCCGAGGTGTACAGCGCCTGGGATGCGAAAGAGCACGGCGCGGCCATGGAAGCGGAGTGGAACACCAAGTTTAGCGCCTACCGCGCGCAATACCCTGAGCTGGCCGCCGAATTCGAGCGCCGCATGAAGGGCGAACTGCCGGCCGACTTCAACGCGACCCTGGATGCGGCGATTGCCGCCTGCGTCGAAAAGAAAGAGAACATCGCCACCCGCAAGGCCAGCCAGAACGCGATCCAGGCGCTGGCGCCGACCCTGCCGGAATTTTTGGGCGGCTCGGCCGACCTGACCGGTTCCAACCTGACCAACTGGAAAGAGTGCGTCGCACTGCGTTCCGGCAAGCCGGGCAACCACATCAACTACGGCGTGCGCGAGTTCGGCATGAGCGCCATCATGAACGGGATCGCCCTGCACGGCGGCTACATCCCGTTCGGCGCCACCTTCCTCACGTTCTCCGACTACAGCCGCAACGCGCTGCGCATGGCCGCGCTGATGAAGCTGCGCTCGATCTTCGTGTTCACCCACGATTCGATCGGCCTGGGCGAAGACGGCCCGACCCACCAGTCGGTCGAGCACGTTTCTTCCCTGCGCCTGATTCCGAACCTGGACAACTGGCGTCCATGCGACACCGTCGAGTCCGCCGCCGCGTGGGGCGCTGCCGTGCAGCGCAAGGATGGCCCGTCGACCCTGATCTTCTCGCGCCAGAACCTGCCGTTCCAGGAACGCACCCCGGCCCAGATCGCCGACATCGCGCGCGGCGGCTACGTGCTGCAGGACGTGGCGAACGCCAAGGCGATCCTGATCGCCACCGGTTCCGAAATCGAACTGGCCACCAAGGCCGCCGCCGCGCTGGCCGCCGAAGGCATCCTGGTGCGCGTGGTGTCGATGCCGTCGACCGATGTGTACGACCGCCAGGACGCCGCCTACAAGGCCAGCGTCTTGACGCGCGGCGTGCCGCGGGTGGCGATCGAAGCGGGCGTGACCGACTTTTGGTATAAATACGTTGGCCTGGAAGGCGCCGTGGTCGGCATCGACACCTTCGGCGAATCGGCGCCGGCGCCGGTGCTGTTCAAGCATTTCGGTTTCACGGTCGAGAACGTGGTTGCCAAGGTCAAGTCGGTACTGACGAACTAAGCCAAGCGCGGGCGCGCGCTGCCGCATGGCGCGCGTGCCCGTCCTCCCCATTTTTATCACTCAGGAGCAAAGTAATGACGATCAAAGTTGCAATCAACGGTTATGGCCGTATCGGCCGCAATGTCCTGCGCGCTTTCTACGAAGGCGGCAAGAAACACGACATCCAGATCGTGGCGATCAACGACCTGGGCGATGCCAAGTCGAACGCGCACCTGACCCGTTACGACACGGCGCACGGCAAGTTCCCTGGTACCGTCACGGTCGAAGGCGACAACATGATCGTCAACGGCGACTCCATCCGCGTGTTCGCGCAGCGCAACCCTGCTGAAATTCCATGGGGCGAGCTGGGCGTGGACGTTGTCCTGGAATGCACCGGGTTCTTCACCACCAAGGAAAAAGCCTCGGCCCACCTGAAGGGCGGCGCCAAGAAAGTCATCATTTCGGCACCGGGCGGCAAGGATGTCGACGCCACCATCGTGTTCGGCGTGAACGAAGGCGTCCTGAAAGCGACCGATACCGTCATTTCGAACGCATCGTGCACCACCAACTGCCTGGCCCCGCTGGTCAAGCCGCTCAACGACGCCATCGGCCTGGAAACCGGCCTGATGACCACCGTGCACGCTTACACCAACGACCAGGTGCTGTCGGACGTGATGCATGAAGACCTGCGCCGCGCGCGTTCGGCCACGATGAGCATGATCCCGACCAAGACCGGCGCTGCCGCCGCGGTTGGCCTGGTGCTGCCTGAGCTGAATGGCAAGCTGGACGGTTTCGCGATCCGCGTGCCGACCATCAATGTCTCGCTGGTCGACCTGAGCTTCATCGCCAAGCGCGACACGACGGTGGACGAAGTCAATGCCCTGATGAAAGCGGCATCCGAAGGCGCCTTGAAAGACGTGCTGACGTACCAGACCGAGCCGCTGGTATCGATCGACTTCAACCACAACCCGGCCTCGTCGAATTTCGATTCGACCCTGACCAAGGTGTCGGGCCGCCTGGTGAAAGTATCGTCGTGGTACGACAACGAGTGGGGTTTCTCGAACCGCATGCTGGACACCACGGTGGCACTGATGAACGCCAAGTAATACTTGGCAGCATCGCCAAAGACGCCCTCCGGGGCGTTTTTTTTTCGCCCTCGAAAAATTTCCTAACCGGGGTCAGACCTCAGTTAGGAAATTTTTCGAGAAGTTGCTTAACCGAGGTCTGACCCCGGTTAGGAAATTTTCTCAATGCATTTCGCTTATTTGTAGATGCCGGACCCGACCATCATGTCGTCGACCCGCTCGACATAGCCCGCCTTGTTCTCGACCGCCTTGGTCACCGGATTGGGCCACTTGAATTCGACCCAGCCATTGCCCGCCGGCGACTTGGCAAGGTCGGCCATCTCCTTGATCATCAGCTTGCCGTTGCTGTCGGCCAGCGCCAGCAGGTTCTTGCCCACGATCTTGGGATTGTTGCCGTGGGCGAGGGCGACGCCGTTCAGGTCGTAGACATACACATACAGATCCCGGTCGTGGAACTCTTTGTTGGCCGTGTCGGAAATCGCCGCGAACGCCCTGGCCTTGTCGGTCTTGATCAGCGCGATCGCTTTCTTGACCATGGCCACCGCTTCCTCGGCACTGCCCTTGTCGGCCGACCATGCCACCCCCGGCAGGGCCAGCAGGGCGACGCTGAGCAAACTTGTGGAAAACAATGTTTTCATCAATACACTCCCATCCGATCAATGGCGCGTTGTTGCGTCGGACCATTATGCCGATGTTTCCCGAAAATCTTCGGAAACTCGACGAATCCATGCGCAAAAACCACAGTCAGCCGAACTGAACTACATACGCCTCGGCAGCGCAAAACGCCGGGTTTTATATATGTACAATCGTGAAAAAACAACAAATACGATGGCAAAATTGGCGTAAATGCATAAGCTATTTGATTCCTGTCATCGTTCGTGCGAGATTCTATTTACCCATACATATAAATGGGTTTCAAAACAAACAAGAGTCAATTTTCTACAAAGAATTTCTCACCTGGAGTCATCTTGAAAAAGCACTTTGTATTGAAACAGAGCGTCATCGCCGTCGCTTTAACCCTGGGTACTTCCCATGTCGCCCTGGCCCAAGAGGCTGCAGCGGCGCCCGCCGCCACCGTGTACATCACCGGCTCGAACCTGAAGCGCACCGAAAAAGAGGGCACCCAGCCGATCCAGGTGATCACCAGCAAGGATATCCGCGACAGCGGCGCCGCCACGGTCACTGAACTGATGCGCAAAGTGCCGTCCATGGGTAGCGACATCAACCTCGACACCAACGATGGCGGCTTCTCGCGCGGCGCTTCGACCGCTTCGCTGCGCGGCCTGTCCTCGACCTCGACCCTGATCCTGCTCAACGGCCGCCGCATGACGCCGGCCGCCTACGCCGATCCGAACAACGGCAATTCGACCCTGTACGATCTGAACGCAATTCCGCTGTCGGCCCTGGAACGGGTCGAGATCCTCAAGGATGGCGCGTCGGCCGTGTACGGCTCCGATGCCATCGGCGGCGTGATCAACTTCATCACCAAGACCAACTACCAGGGCACCGAAGTGTCGGCCCGCGCCAGCGCCAACGACGATGGCAAATTTGCCCGCAAAGGCACCAACTTCTTCTTCGGCAAGGGCGACGTCGAGAGCGACGGCTACAACGTCTTCCTCACCGCCGATGTCTCCCAGCGCGACCGCGTCCTGCGCAAGGATGTCAAGGACATCGAGTACGAAACCTACCAGTTGCTCAACGGGCGCTACGCCACGCCGTACGGCAGCACCATCTCGGGTTCGCCATCGTTCTACCGCGAGAGCGCGCCGGGCAGCCGCAACTTCGCGGTGAACCGCAGCAACATGGGCCAGCGCATGATCACGCGCACCAATTGCGAACCGTCCCAGCAGCTGGTGGGTTCGACCGCGATGGGCTTGTCTCCGACCAGCGTGTTCATCGGACGCACTTTCTGTAACTTCGACGCGAGCCGTTTCTCCGAAGGCATCGGCGATGGCAAGGATGCCAGCGTGATGACGCGCGGCGTGTTCAAGCTGGGCCAGAACACCAAGGCCTTCGCCGAAGCGGGCTACGCGCGCACCAAGCGCTCTTATACCAGCAATCCGAGCACCATCGGCACCTCCACCATCACCAACTTCACCAGCGCCGCGGTGGGCGATCCATTCCAGGCCATCCTGGGCATCGGCCACCCGGACAATCCTTTCCCCGACGCCCGCTCCTCGGTCACCTACCGTTTCGAGAACCTGCGCGGCGGCACCGAGACCATCAACGACAATGCGCGCGTGGTGGCCGGCCTGCAGGGCAATGTGGGCAACTGGGACTGGGAAAGCGCCGTGCTGTACAACAAGGCGACCCAGGAAGATACCTATTTCGGCATGCTCTACCTGCCGACCCTGCGCAAGCTCAATTCCGGCACCTCGCTGGCGGCGCTGTCGGCCGATCCGACCCTGGCGCGCGATGTGACGAGCAACAACATGGCCTCGATCCTGCAATGGGATGCCAAAGTGTCGACCCAGTTCGGCCAGCTTGGCGGCGGCGCCATGGGCTTGGCGGTGGGCGCCGAAGTACGGCGCGAGAAAATCAAGATGACGCCCGATGCCGCTCTGGCGCGCGGTGACATTTATGGCCTGGCCAACACCGTCATCGACGGCGAACGCGACGTCAAATCGGGCTTCGTCGAGCTGCGCACGCCATTCCTGAAAAACTTCGAGATGGATTTCGCCGGCCGCGTCGACAAGTATCCTGGCATCAAAACCAACTTCGTGCCCAAAGTCGGCGCCAAGTGGACCGTCTCCGACGGCATCGCCCTGCGCGGCACCTATGGCCGCGGCTTCCGCGCGCCGGCGCTGGTGCAGGTGACACCGGGCGGGGCCCAGTTCTTCCTGAGGGACCTGTACGATCCGCGCCGCTGCGAAGCCGATCGCGAGACCCCGCGCGAGGGCGCCACCGAACTCGATTGCGCCAAGAGCGCGGCCGGTACCGGCGGCGCCAATCCCGACCTGGTGCCGGAAAAATCGAAGAGCCTTTCCTTCGGCGTGCTGTTCTCGCCGACCAGCACCTTCGACATCGGCCTGGATTTCTACAAGATCCGCAAGGAAGGCGAAGTCGCCCTCGGTTCCGAGGAAGATGCCCTGCGCGACGAAGACCGCAACCCGGGCAACGTGGTGCGCGATACGAACCCGGCCAACTGGGTGCGCGATGCCAACGGCAATGTGGTCCAGAACAGCGGCCCGCTGCTGATGGTCAAGCTGCCGTGGAAAAACCAGGGCTCGGTGGAAGTGCGCGGCGTCGATATCGATATGGCGTACCGCAAGAACCTGGGCGAGTGGGGTTCGCTGAACTCGAAACTGACCTCGAGCTACATGGACTATTACTCGCTGGCTGCGAACGCGGGCGATCCTGAGCGCAACCTGGTCGGCACGAATGTGGGCTATGCCGACTACAGCTTGCCGAACAGCTACCTGCCACGCTGGAAGAGCACCCTGTCGTCGTCGTGGACCTTCGGCACGCACGCGTTCAATGCCAGCATCGATTACACCGGTCCGGTGTCGCTGCTGCGCCGCTACAACCGCGAAGTGACGTACGAGCAGCCGTTCTGCCAGTACGGCACGCGCAAGCCGAGTGACGCCGAGCAGGATCGCGACACCAGCGTGCCGCTGTACGAAGCGTATTTCCCGAAATGCAGGATCGAAAGCTGGACCCGTCTGGGCGTCGGTTATACCTACACCGGGATCAAGAACCTGACCCTGAACCTGAACATCCAGAACGTGCTCGACACCAAGGCGCCTTACGACCCGGCCGTCGGCACCAACAGCAGCGCCCAGCCGCTGGCCGGCTACAACGAGGGTTTGCACAATCCTTACGGCCGCTACTTCCAGCTGACGGCGCGTTACGCGTTCTAAGCCGATCTTGCGGTACCTGAAAAACCCGGCCCTGGCGCCGGGTTTTTTTTCGCCTGCGCGCCACGCGGCGTCGTCTCTGCAGCGCGGAAACAACGAAAACGGCGGGATATGCACTTTTTTGTCAATTCCCCTTGTTTGTCAATCCACCTTTGTGCGAAATTCATGGCCCTCGCCTCGCGCGGGCCTGCGGGCGCGCGCGCGGCGGGAAACGGAAACCACGATTTACCCATACTTATAAAGCAATCCTGGAGCTCAATTGAACAAGAAACTCGCATTGAAACGCAGCGTCGTCGCCGTCGCCCTGACCCTGGGCGCGTCCCAGGCCGCCCTGGCGCAAGCGCAAGCGGCCCAACCGATCCAGAAGGTCATCGTCACCGGCTCGAACATCAAGCGCGCGGTCGATACCGAAACCTCGTCCACGGTGCAAGTGGTCGGCAAGACCGAGATCGCCGCCATGGGCGCCAGTACCGTCAAGGACGTGCTCGACACCCTGACCTCGAGTGGCACCACAACCCTGTCCGACAAGAACGGCAGCAATTCCTTCGCCAGCGGCGCATCCGGCGTGTCGCTGCGCAACCTGGGCAAGAATTCCACCCTGACCCTGCTCAACGGACGGCGCGTGGCCAACTACGGCTTGGCCGACGGCGGCCAGCAAACCTTCGTCAACATCGACGCCATGCCGTCCGAAGCGATCGAACGGATCGAGGTCCTGCTCGACGGCGCTTCCGCCGTGTACGGCTCGGACGCGGTGGCCGGCGTCATCAACATTATCACCAAGCGCGATTTCCAGGGCGTGCTGGCCAAGGGCGGGATGCGCCAATCCCTGCTCAACAGCAAGCTCGACAAGAGCAAGACCGCGTCCCTGACCATGGGCATGGGCGACTTCGAAGCCGACGGCTACAATGTGTTCGGCCACTTCGAGGCTTACCACCGTTTGCCGTACTCGAACCGCGACGTCATCAATACCGTGCCGGGTTTCTGGAAAGAGTATGTCAATCCGAGTTTCGGCGTGCTGTCGACCTACTCGCACCCGGGCAACTTCGTCGACCGTTATCCCAACCCGTATCCGGCCAATCCTGCGCTGGCCGGCAAGAGTTTCAACACCCCGCGCCCCGGCTGCGCCAACGTGATCGACGGCACCTGCCGCTTCGATCAGTGGACCGGCGCCAACCTGAGCCCGGAATCGAAGCGCTACAATTTCTTCGGTACCGGCCGCATGAAGCTGGGCGGCAACCGGGTGGCGTTTTCCGAGCTGACCCTGGGCCATACCAACACGATCTACTACAACTTGGTGCCGATCATGCAATACACCGGCACTGCGACGAACTGGTATAACAGCAAAGAACACCGCTTGAACTCGTACACCGAGCCAAAACTGCCGGTGGGCCATCCCGACAATCCTTATGATTTCCCGGTTGCCCTGCGTTACCGCTACGCCGACGATGTGAACGCGTTCAAGAACGATGCGAAAGCGAAGCAATACCGGGTGCTGGCCGGGATCGAAGGCAGCGACTTCGGCTGGGACTGGTCGACGGCGATCGGCGTGATGGGCTCGAAAGTCGACAATCTGGATCGCTTCCGCCGCAACGCGTCCGCGTACGACGCCGCGGTCAAGAGCGGCGAATACCGCTTCGGCGGTGTCAACAGTTCGGACTTGCTGCTGCGCATGTTCCCGGTGTATGGGTTCGGCGGCGAGTCCAAGCAGAGCTTCATCGACGCCAAGGCCACGCGCGAGCTGATGCAGCTTGACGGCGGCCCGCTCGGCCTGGCGATCGGCGCCGATTTCCGGCGCGATTCCTTCAATGCTTATGTCAGCGACAACGTGTCCAGCGGCCAGATTGTGGGCGTGGGCTCGATCAATGTCGAGGGCGCGCGCAACATCGGCGCCGCTTTTGCCGAAGTCAATGCGCCGCTGACCAAGGCGCTCGAAGTGAACGCGGCGGTGCGCGCCGACAAGGTGGGCAATACCGACTTGTCCCTGGTGCCGAAAGTGGGCATGCGTTATGAGGTCAACAAGCGCTTCATGGTGCGCGCGACCGTGGCCAATGGCTTCCGTGCGCCGAACGTGGCGGAAACGGGCAAGGTCGAGCTGTCGGCCTTCCGTAACGGCAACGTCGATCCGAAGCGTTGCGCCACCGCCAACCAGCTGTATGCGGCACTCAAGACCGGCAACACGATCGACCAGGCCGATGCGCTGCGCGCGCGCGATCTCGGTTGCAGCGTCAGCTTCGCCTCCTCCACCCAGGGCAATCCCGACCTGGAACCGGAGAAATCGCGCAGCTTCAACTTGGGCTTGGTGGTCGAACCGCTGGCCAACCTGAGCATGACGCTCGACTACTACCATATCGAGCGCCGCAACGAAATCGATACCAAGGGCACGGCCCAGCTGCTGGCCGATGAAGACCGCCGTCCGGGCTCGGTCAACCGCCTGGGCGTAACAGCCGACGACCAGCGCCTGTCGGCGCGCGCCAAGGAACTGACCGGCAAGGACATCGTGTTCCCGGTCGGTCCGATCGCGTCGATCGCCAGCCGTTACGAAAACATGAACCGCACCCGCGTGTCCGGTCTGGACATGGAATTGAACCACCGCTGGAACATGGGTTCGGCCGGCAAGCTGGTGAGCAACCTGAAAGCCAACTACCAGCTCGATTACCGCAGCTGGGATACGGTGACCGACACCTTCACCGAAAACCTGGCGGGCACCTACGAGAACCCACGCTACCGCGTGCGGGCATCGACGGCATGGTCGCGTGGCGCCTGGAACGTGGGCGGCGCGCTGACCTACATGCCGGGTACGCGACTGTACCAGAACAAGTACGACGACAACTACATGGCTGAAGGTTGCGAAGGGCAGGGTTTTACGCCGGAATACTGCCAGATCAAGCGTGATGTGGTCACCGACATGAACCTGACCTACACCGGGTTCGCCAAGACCACCTTGTACGTGAACCTGTACAACGTGTTCGACCGCGCGCCGGTGGCTGACGTGCGTGCCAGCAGTCCGCCAACGCGCGGGCGTTCGCTGCGCATCGCGGCGCAGTATCAGTTCTGATGCTGTGACGCAGGGCGCCGCCTGGCGGCGTCAATGAAAAAACCCGGCCTTGCGCCGGGTTTTTTTTAGGGCACGACCAATCCGCTGCGCTAAGGCGCGTCTCCCTCCAGAGCGAACACCGCCGCCCACAGGCGCCGCACCGCCGCGCTGTGGCGCGCCACCAGCGACGGATCGATGCGCGCGCTATCTTTGCCCTGCAAGCGCAATTGGTGCTGCAGCTTGCGCATGGCACGGTAGGCGTCGCCCACCGCCAGCGCCAGGTCGGCATCGATCAGCCCAAGGTCGGCGAACATGCGCAGCAGCCCGATGTTGCCCAGGTTGACGGTCAGCTGCGGATAGCGCGCCGCATGTCGCAGCACCAGGTACTGCGACATGAATTCGACATCGATCATGCCGCCAACATCTTGCTTGAGCTCGAACTGGCCTGGGCGGCTCGGATGGGCGTCGTGCATCTTCTTGCGCATCTTGAGCACTTCGTCGCGCAACTCGTCCGCGCGCGCCGAGCGGTCGCTGCGCAGCACCCGTTCGCGCACCGCTTCAAAGCGCTCGCCGATGGCCGTGTCGCCGGCGCAAAAGCGCGCCCGCGTGAGCGCCTGGTGTTCCCAGATCCAGGCTGAATTTTCCTGGTAGCGCTCGAACGCCGCCACGCTCGACACCAGCATGCCGCTGGCGCCGTCCGGGCGCAGCGCGGTATCGATGTCGAACAGGATGCCGGCCGAGGTGTGGGCCGTCATCCAGGTGATAAAACGCTGGGCCAGCTTGGCGTAGTTGCCGGGCGCTTCCTGGTCGTCGTCGTCGAACAGGAAAATCACGTCCAGGTCCGACACATAACCGAGTTCCTTGCCGCCCAGCTTGCCGTAGGCGATGACGGCGAAGCGCGGCACCTCGCAGTGGCGCGTGGCGATCGCCTGCCAGGCGGCGTCGATGGTGGCCGCGACGATGGTGTCGGCCAGCGCCGACAGGTAATCGGCCAGCTTTTCCACGGTCAGCTCGCCCGCCAGGTCTTGCGCCAGCAGGCGGAACAGTTGCGCGTGGTGGGCTTCGCGCAGGATATCCATCTGGCGTTCGGTGTCGCCGGCCGCCGCGCCCAGTTGTTCCTTCAGTTCGGCGGCCAGGGCGGCGCAGTCGGGCACGGCGCTTCTGACGCGTTCGTCGAGCAGTTCGTCGAGCACGATCGGATGCTGGGTCAGGAAGGTCGCCGCCCAGCCGCTGGCGTACATCATGCGGATCACGCGCTCGAGCGTGTGCGGATACTCGGTCAGCAAGGACAGGTAGGCCGAGCGGCGGGCGATGGCTTCGAAAAACGCCAGCAGGCGCGTGAGGGTGGAACTGGCGCTGCCGGAACCGGCTTCCTGCGCCGTCTTGGCGATCAGGGGCAGGGCGGCGTTGACCAGCGCCAGCAGCCGGGTGCGGCTCGCTTCCGGCAGGGCTTGCACCTTGCCGGACTGCCAGGTGCTCATCAGGCGCTGGGCGGCGCCGCCGGCATCGTCGAAGCTGAGCGCGCGCAGGTGCGCTTCGATCGCTTCGCGGTTGTCGAGGTCGGCCCCGGCCCAGCTGCTGGCCCCCGGGTCGACCGTGTCGCCGTTCTGCTCGGACTTGTCGCTGAAGATGGCGTCGAACTGGGCGGCGACGAAATGGCGGTGCTGTTCCAGCTGCGCCAGCAGGGTGGCCACGTCCGGCAGGCGCATCATTTGCGCGATGATGGCGCGGTCGGCCTCGCTGGCGGGCAGGGTGTGGGTCTGGGCATCGTCCAGGTATTGCAGGCGGTGCTCCAGGTTGCGCAGGAAGCTGTAGGAGTCGAGCAGCTGGCCGACCGTGTCCGGGGTCAGCAATTCCTTGTCGGACAGCACGCGCAGGGTGGCGCGGGTGGAACGGTCGCGCAGGGCGGCATCGCGCCCGCCGCGGATCAGCTGGAACACCTGGGCCAGGAATTCGATTTCGCGGATCCCGCCGCGCCCCAGCTTGACGTTGTTGCTGCGGTCCGGATGCAGCCGTTCCTGGCGGTCGACCTCGGCGCGGATCTGGGCGTGCATGGTGCGGATCGCATCGATCACCCCGAAATCGAGGTAGCGCCGGTACACGAAGGGATGGACGATGGCTTCCAGCGCGGCGATATCGGCCTCGGTGCCGGTGACCGCGCGCGCCTTGACCCAGGCGTAGCGCTCCCATTCGCGGCCCTGGACGATCAGGTATTCCTCCACCATGTTCAGGCTGGCAACGAGCGGGCCGGAGTTGCCGTTCGGGCGCAGCGCCATGTCGACCCGGAAAGTGAAGCCATCTTCGGTGATTTCGGACAGGGCGGCGATCAGTTTCTTGCCCAGGCGCGCGAAAAATTCATGGTTCGACAAGGGGCGCTGGCCCGGACCGGCGGCGGTGTCGCCATCTTCCGGGTAGACGAAGATCAGGTCGATGTCGGACGAGACATTCAGTTCGCCGCCGCCTTGCTTGCCCATGGCCAACACAATCATTTCCTGCGGCAAGCCCGATTCGTAGCCGACCGGCATGCCGTGGCTGGCCACCTGTTCGGCCATCAGGGCCGCCAGATGGGTGCGGATGGCGAAATCGGCGAAGGCGGTCATGCTGGCGACCACTTCGGCCAGGTCGGCCCGGCCATCGAGGTCGCGTTCGATCAGGCCGGCCACCAGCAGGTTGCGCAGGCGCCGCATGGCGCGCCCGGGCGGCAGCGCGGCGCCGTCGGGACCGCGCTGGCTGGCCAGGGCCTGGGCCAGGTCGAGCTGGTCGAGGGCGCTCGCGCCCAGGGCGGCGACGGCGCCGGCGCGGCTGGCATCGGCCGCCAGCCAGCGTTGGTAAAAGCGCGACAGCGTTGTCAGGGAAGCTTGGTTCATGGGTTGGCGTCGGGTCAGGGTGAGTGAAAGTCGGGTTCAGCGACGCGGTATAAGGTAGAATTGGCCCGCGTCGCGACAGGCCGCCGCAGTGCGGATCAGGACGATGGTAAGGGAGTGGGCGGCTCTGACGCAAGCGCTCTCTTGCTGCAATACATTTACACGGCGGACCCTTTATCAGTTTATTGATGCACACACCGGAAGCACAGACGCCCGCCGAGCACCTGCCCATCGCAGAGCGCTGGCGGCGGCTGCGTTCCGCCTATCGGGTGTGCAACCGCGCCACCCACCATGTGCTGGGCTTTACCATCAAGCTGGCGCTGCTGGTGTATTTCATCTTCACCATCGTGTTTTTGGTGCTGCGCTACGTGATTTTGCCGAATATTGACTATTACAAGGGCAATATCGAGCGCATCGCCAGCCGTGCGCTGGGCAGCGAGGTGACCATCACCCGCATCTACGCGTCCTGGCGCGGCCTGCGCCCGAACCTGTTTTTGGGCGACGTGATCGTGCGCGATCCGCGCGGGCGCCAGGTGCTGAGCCTGCCGAGCGTGTCGGCCACCCTGTCGTGGTGGAGCGTGCCGACCCTGGAACCGCGTTTTTACTCCCTGGAAATCATTCGTCCCGACCTCGACATCCGGCGCGACGCCGCCGGCCAGCTGTTCGTGGCCGGCATGCTGATCAAGCGCCATGCCGATGGCGATGGCAGCGGCGCCGACTGGGCTTTCAAGCAGCGTGCGATCGTGATCCGCGAAGGCCGGGTGCAGTGGACCGACCAGTTGCGCGGCGCCCCGGTGCTGGCGCTGGAAAACGTCGACATGGTGCTCAAGAACCGCTGGCAGCACCACCGCTTCGGCCTGCGCGCCACGCCCCCGGCCAGCCTGGCCGGGCCGCTCGACGTGCGCGCCGACTTCGTCCATCCGCGTTTTGCTGCGCGCATGGCCGACGTGCGCCAGTGGAAGGGCGAGCTGTACGCCGACCTGCCCGATACCGACCTGTCCGCCTGGACCCCATACCTCGATTATCCGGTCAAGGTGAGCCAGGGCCAGGGATCGGTGCGCGCCTGGCTGAGCCTGGACCGGGCCAAGCTGGCCGGCTTCACCGCCGACGTCGCGCTGGCCGGGGTGTCGGCGCGCCTCGGACGCGACTTGCCGGCGCTGGAACTGGCGCGCGTGCGCGGCCGCCTGTCGGCACGCGAAACCTTCGCCAGCGGCAGCAACCGCGGCGCCCCGGCCTTCGGCGCGCACGGCCACGAAGTCAGCCTCACCGATTTTTCCCTGCTCACCGCCGACGGCCTGAGCCTGGCGCCGACCACCTTGTCCGAGTCCTACGTTCCGGCGCGCGGCAAGAAGCCCGAGCAGGTGACGGTGAGCGCGCGCCAGCTCGACCTGGAAACCCTGGCCAAGCTGGCCGCCCAGCTGCCGCTCACGGCGGGGCAGCGCCAGATGCTGAGCGAGGCCGGCCTGCGCGGGCGCGTGAGCGACTTTTCGGCCCAGTGGCAAGGCAGGTTCCCGGACATTGCCAGCTACCGCGTGCGCGGCAAGCTCGACGGCCTGACCATGCGCGCCCAGCCGGCCCGGCTGGCCGTGGCCAAAAGCGCGGGCACGCCGGCGCGCGCGGCCGTGCCGCCGATTCCCGGCATCGAAAACCTGTCCGGCATGCTGGACGCGAGCGAGCAGGGCGGCGCGATCAGCCTCGATTCGCAGCAACTGGTGCTGCAATTGCCGGCCTGGTTCGCCGACCCGGCCATGCCGTTCGACCAGTTCGCCGCGCGCGCGCGCTGGCGCTTTGCGACCGGCAATAAATTGATGGTGGACCTGGACAGCCTGAACTTTGTCCAGGGCGCGCTGAGCGGATCGCTCTCCGGCACGCACCAGATGACCCTCGGTTCGCAGCCGGGCAAGCCGCCCGCCATCGTCGACGTCAGCGGCACGCTCAGCGGGTTTGCCCTGAACACCATCGGGCGCTACCTGCCCCTGGCCACCCCGGAACACCTGCGCGGCTGGCTGACCGGCGCGCTGGAAGACGGCGTGGCCCAGGACGCCACCTTCCGCCTGCGCGGCGACCTGGCCCATTTCCCGTTCCGTAGCAATACGCCGGGCGAGCGCAAGGGCGAGTTCCGGGTCGGCGGGCGCCTGGAAAATGCGCGCCTGAACTACGCGCCCGGCCATTTCGCCCCCGACGGCGTGGCGCCGGTCTGGCCGCAGGCCGAGCAGATCAACGGCACCTTCCTGTTCGAGCGCGCACGCATGGAAATCAAGGGCGACACGGGGCGTACCCGCGGCGTGGCATTGAGCGCCGTCAAGGCCGTGATCGCCGACCTGGCCGATCCGGACAAGGTGCTGGAAATCGATGGCAACGCGGCCGCGCCCATGCAGGATTTCCTCGGCTACGTGGAAGCGAGCCCGGTGCTGAACTGGATCGGCCGCTTTACCGAACACACGCGCGCCAGCGGCAACGCCAGGCTGGCGCTCAAGCTGCAGTTGCCGCTGAACCATCTGATCGAATCGAAGGTGCAGGGCACCTTGCAACTGATGGGCAACGACGTGCTGCTGTTCGACCCCTTGCCGCCGCTGCAGGCGGCCATCGGCAAGCTCGAATTCAACGAACGCGGCATCAACCTGAACGGCGTCGGCGCCAGCTTCCTGGGCGGGCCGCTGGCCTTGACCGGCGGGAGCGGGCGCGACAATGCGATCGTGATCAAGCTGAGCGGCGTGGCCACGGCCGACGGCATCCGCAAGACCTATCCCTCGGCTGCCCTGCGCCACGTGCTGGGGCTGGTCTCGGGCGGCACCCGCTACACCGGCTCGGTGGTGGTCAAGGATCACCAGGCGCTGGTGACGGTCGACTCGACCCTGGCGGGCCTGGGCGTGGACTTGCCGGCGCCCCTGAACAAGGCGGCGGCCGACACCCTGCCGCTGCATTTCACCCTGGGCGGCCTGCCCGGCACCGACCCCGGCGTGGCGCGCGATGAAATCCGGGTGGCGCTGGGCGCCAACATGGGCGCGCGCTACCAGAGGATCAAGCATGGCAAGGGGCCGTGGCGGGTCGAGAGCGGCGGCATCGGCGTGAACGTGCCGGCCCCGGCGCCGGACAGCGGCATGATGGTCAATGTCGACATGAAGTCGCTCAACGTCGACCAGTGGATCGCGATCGCCGCCTCGGTGGCGCATGCCGCGCCCGAACCTGTGGGCGGCACCCCGCCGGCCGGCGGAGCGGCGGCCGGCGCAACGGCCGATGGCGGCATGGACCTGGCGCAGTACGTGGTGGCCGATGTGCTGGCCGCGCGCGCGGGCGAACTGATCATCAGCGAGCGCAAGCTCGACAACGTGGTGGTGGGCGCGTCGCACGTCAAGGATACCTGGCAGGCGAATATCGATGCGCGCCAGGTGGCCGGCCACATCACCTGGGTCGAGGGCGCCGGCGGCCAGGGCCTGGGCAAGGTCACGGCGCGCCTGGCCTCGCTGATCATTCCCGAGTCGGCCGCGGCCGGCGTAAAGGACTTGCTCGAAGGCGGCAAGAGCGCCGCGGCCACCATCCCGGCGCTCGACATCGTGGCCGAGCACTTTGAACTGTTCAACAAAAAACTGGGCCGGCTGGAACTGGTCGCCAGCAATGCCCAGGTTGCGAGCGGACGCGAGTGGCAGATCAACAGCTTGCTGCTGGCCAATCCGGACGGCGTGCTGCGCAGCACCGGCAAATGGGTGACGCGGGAAGGGCAGAGCAATACCAGCCTGAATTTCTCCATGGAGATCGAGGATGCCGGCAAGCTGCTCGACCGTTTCGGTTTCCCGGAAACGCTGCGCCGCGGCAAGGGCAAGATGTCGGGCGACATCGCCTGGAACGGCTTGCCGTATTCGCTCGATATCCCCAGCCTGTCGGGCAAGATCGACATGCGCGTGGCCTCCGGCCAGTTCCTCAAGCAAGACCCGGGCGCGGCCAAGCTGCTGGGCGTGCTGAGCCTGCAAATGCTGCCGCGCCTGCTCAAGCTCGATTTCCACGATGTGTTTTCGGAAGGCCTGGCGTTCGACGGCATCAGCGCCAACGCCAGCATCACGCGCGGCGTGGTGCGCACCGACAACCTCAAGATGCATGGCGTGGCCGCCACCGTGCTCATGGCCGGCACCGCCGACATTGCAAACGAGTCGACCAACCTCCATGTGGTGGTGATCCCCGAATTTAACCTGGGCACCGGCCCGCTGGTGTACGCGCTGGCGGTCAATCCGGTGGTCGGGCTGGGCAGCTTCCTCGCGCAACTGTTCCTGCGCGCCCCCGTGATGCGCGCGCTGACCTACGAAATGCAGATCACCGGCCCGTGGAAGGCGCCGGTCATCACCAAGCTGGGTTCGCCCAAGGGGCCGCCACCGCTGGCCGTGCCGGCAAGCAACGTCAAGCCTGGGACCAACTGAAGCGAACCACCGCAACGACCGACTGGAGAGAATGACA
Organism: Massilia scottii; assembly: GCF_030846495.1. Lineage (NCBI taxonomy): Bacteria > Pseudomonadati > Pseudomonadota > Betaproteobacteria > Burkholderiales > Oxalobacteraceae > Massilia > Massilia scottii. The sequence goes on from NZ_JAVCWM010000018.1 coordinate 60,567, forward strand.
TGAGCACCGTGGCCGCAGTACAAATGATCAGCACCCCTGATGTCGCCGAGAATATCGCCACCGCCCGCCGGCTGGTGCGCGATGCGGCCGCGCGCGGCGCCACCCTGGTGACCTTGCCGGAATACTGGCCCATCATGGGCATGAGCGACACCGACAAGGTGGCCCATGCCGAGACGCCCGGGCAGGGCCCGATCCAGGAATGCATGGCGCAGGCCGCGCGCGAGCACGGCATCTGGCTGATCGGCGGCACCTTGCCGCTGGTGTCCACCGACGCCGGGCGCGTGATGAACACCACCCTGGTGTACGACCCGCAGGGCCAGCCGGTGCAGCGCTACGACAAGATCCACCTGTTCGGCTTTACCCGCGGCGCCGAAAGCTATGACGAGGCGCGCACCATCGTGCCGGGCGAGGCCGTGGTGGCGTTCGAGGCGCCGTGCGGGCGGGTCGGCTTGTCGGTCTGCTACGACCTGCGTTTTCCCGAGCTGTACCGGGCCATGGGCGAGTGCGCGCTGATGGTCGTCACCGCCGCGTTTACCCACACCACGGGCCTGGCGCACTGGGAAGTGCTGCTGCGCGCGCGCGCCATCGAAAACCAGTGCTATGTGCTGGCCTCGGCCCAGGGCGGCACCCACCAGAACGGCCGCCGCACCTTCGGCCACAGCATGCTGATCGACCCCTGGGGCGAGGTCAAGGCCGTGCTGGAAGAGGGCGAGGGCATCGTCAGCGGCGCGCTCGACCCGGCCTTCCTGGCGGGGGTGCGCGAAAGCTTGCCTGCGCTCAAGCACCGCAAACTGTGAGCTACCGCAATAAGCCGACTATGGCACAATGGCTGATCCACACTGAAAGACCCGCAAAATGACCCCGTTCGAACCGAATCTCTCCTCCCTGGCTGTCGCGCGCGATGTGCTGCTGACGCCATTTGGCCTCGATGAAGGCAAGCTCCTCTCCACCCTGGGCACGATGTTCACCCACAAGGTCGATTACGCCGATCTGTATTTCCAGTTTACCAAGAGTGAAGGCTGGAGCCTGGAAGAAGGCATCGTCAAGACCGGCAGTTTCTCGATCGACCAGGGCGTCGGCGTGCGCGCCGTATCGGGCGACAAGACCGCTTTCTCTTACTCCGATGAAATCTCGGAACGCGCCCTGCTCGACGCGGCCGCGGCCACGCGCACCATTGCGCGCGCCGGCGCCGGCAAGATCAAGGTGGCGTCCTCGATGACGCCGGTGGGCGGACGCTCGCTGTACCTGCCCAACGATCCGCTGGCATCGCTCGACGCGACGGCCAAGGTCAAGCTGCTTGAGCGCGTGGAAAAAATGGCGCGCGCGAAAGATCCACGCGTGGTGCAGGTGATGGCGGGCCTGGCCGGCGAATACGATGTGGTGCTGGTGGTGCGCAGCGATGGCGTGCTGGCGGCCGATATCCGGCCGCTGGTGCGGGTCTCGGTGACGGTCATTGTCGAGCAGAACGGGCGCCGCGAAATGGGCTCCTCCGGTGGCGGCGGGCGCTACAACTACGGCTATTTCGACGACGTGGTGCTGGAGCGCTACGCGGAGGAGGCGGTCAAGGCGGCCGTGGTCAATCTCGATGCGCGTCCGGCCCCGGCCGGGCCGATGACCATCGTGCTCGGACCGGGCTGGCCCGGCGTGCTGCTGCACGAAGCGATCGGACACGGGCTCGAAGGCGACTTCAACCGCAAGGGTTCGTCGGCATTCTCGGGCCGCATCGGCGAGCGCGTTGCCGCCAAGGGCGTGACCGTGGTCGACGACGGCACCTTGGCCGACCGCCGCGGTTCGCTCAACATGGATGACGAAGGCAATCCGACCCAGTGCACGACCTTGATCGAAGATGGCATCCTGAAGGGTTACATCCAGGACACGATGAATGCGCGCCTGATGAAGATGCCGGTGACCGGCAATGCGCGGCGCGAATCGTTCGCGCACCTGCCGATGCCGCGCATGACCAACACGTATATGCTGGGCGGCGACAAGGACCCGGAAGAAATCCTGGCCTCGGTCAAGAACGGCTTGTACGCGGTCAATTTCGGCGGCGGCCAGGTCGATATCACCAACGGCAAGTTCGTGTTCTCGGCCAGCGAAGCGTACATGATCGAAAACGGCAAGGTCACCTATCCGGTCAAGGGCGCCACCCTGATCGGTAACGGTCCGGACGTGCTCAACCGCGTATCGATGATCGGCAACGACATGCGCCTCGATTCCGGCGTGGGCGTGTGCGGCAAGGAAGGCCAGAGCGTGCCGGTCGGCGTGGGCCAGCCGACCTTGCGCATCGAAGAGGTGACGGTGGGCGGCACCGCGTAAGTTTTTCAAGGCCGGCTACGTTTCAGCAGCGTCAGGCAGCGTCATTGCCGGCGCTGTTACACAAAGGGTGCACTTGCGGTGCGCCCTTTGTGCTTTCCGGCCGGCCTTCCCGCTGGCGGCACTCGCCAACGTCGCACTCAGAACTTGTACGTTGCCCTCACGTAAAACGTCCGTCCGAGCGGATCCGTGTAGCGCGGATCGTAGCCCTGCTGGAAGGTCGTACTCTGGACCGTGAAGGGCGGATCGTCGTCGAGCAGGTTCTTGACGCCGGCGGTCACGCTGACCTTCTGGTTGGCCGTGTAGGTGCCCGCCAGGCTCCAGGTGGAGTAATGTCCCACGCGGCCGGGCACGAGCCCGTTTTCATCGGGCTGGTCGTCGTAACCGGACAGGTAGCGGTTGGACAGGGTCATGTTCAGGGGACCCCGGGTCCATCCCAGGCTGGCGTTGTGACGCCAGCGAAATACCGGACTGGCATCGGCATAGCGCCCCGCGTTGACGGTGAACGGCCCGTTGCGCTCGTTCTGGTAGTCGTAGCGGTCGACCCAGGTGCCATCGACCCCCAGGGTGAAGTTACCCCACTGGCCGCGCTGCAGGCGCCACAGCAGTCCCAGGTCGACCCCGCGGGTCTTGACCTCGCCCAGGTTCTGGGTGATTGTCAGCACGTAGTCGAGCCGGGTGCGGGCGGCATTGTAGACATACAGGTTCTGGTATTTCTGGTAGTTGCCGAAGATCGATTCCTCCGCCAGTGGGCTGATCTGGTCCTTGAGGCGGATATCCCAGTAGTCGAGCGACAAGGTCAGGTCGCGCGTCGGTTCGAGCACGATCCCGGCGCTGTAGGTGCGCGAGCGTTCCGGTTTGACGTCGGGGTTGCCTCCCTGACGCTGGTTTTGTTGCTGGTCGCAGGCGAGATTGGGATTGGCCCCGGGAGCCGCCGTACCGCCCGGACACAGCACCGGATCGTCCCAGGGGCTGCTGGTGTTGGTGGTGGTTTGCGGCCCGTGCAGATCGTACAGGGTGGGGGCGCGGAAGCCCTTGTTGAACGAGCCGCGCACCAGTACCTGCTTGCTGGGCTGCCAGCGCAGCGCCACCTTGGGGTTGAAGCTGTGGCCGAAGTCGGTGTAGTCGTCGTAGCGCGCGGCCAGGTTGACTTCGAGGTCCTTGATGACCGGGATGTTGAACTCGGTGAACACGGCGCCGATGTTGCGGCTGCCGCTCTGGTCCTGGGCGTCGGCGTAGCCGGAACTGGACGCCTGGCTGGCCAGCGCGCGGTTGACGCGGTAGTCGGCTTCGTCGCGCCGGAATTCGCCGCCCAGCGCGAAGCCGAGCGGGCCGGCGGGCAGGTTCATCAGCTCGCGGCTGGCCTTGAAGTCGATGGCGCCGCTCTTGATCTTGGCGCGCAGGTATTCGCCCTGGAGCAGCGACTGGCGCAGGTAGTCGTTGCCGGCCGGGGTCTGCTCGCCGAACGGGTTGAGCAAGCCGTTGCCCACGCCCTCGATCATGCGCGCATCGATCACGTAGCCGTTGGTAAACGCGCTGCGCGCCCGCCCCACCGCGTACGACAGGCCGGCGTTGTAGTCCCAGCCGCCCATCGTGCCTTCCATGCCGGCCAGCAGGCGGTCCGACAGGCTCACGTCGAGGCCTTCGCGCTTGCCGGTCACCAGGGGCCGCCAGCTGACGTCGAGCGGCTCGCCGGTCAGGCCGGCCACGGCCGGGGTGATGCCGGCGCCCGGATAGAAGGGGCTGGTATTGGTCATGGTCAGGCCGATGCCGGCCAGCGGCGGCGGCGCCACGCGCGCTTCGTTGGTGCTGCGGCTGTGCAGGTATTCCAGGGTGGCGGTATGGTCGGCGCCGAGTTTCTTGCTGAAGCGGCCGAGGAAGGTTTCCTGCTTGGTCAGCGGAATCAGGTCGACGAACTGGGTGTAGTCGAAGCGGCAGCTCGGCCCGCCGGTCAGGTTGGGGATCGAATAGGGCGGGCGGCACCCGCTGGCAAAGCTGGGATTGCCGGAGATGTCGTTCTCCGAATAGAAGTTGGCGGGGAAGGTGGTGCCGCTGGTCTGGTACATGCCGCGCTCGGGGCGCACGCCGGTGCGCGCGAAGTCGCGGTCGGTGGCCGTCAGCGCGGACTGGCGGTGGAAGTCCACAATGCCGAGCACGTTGTAGCCGTCGGTGGCCAGGTCGCCCCAGCCGCCGATGACGTTGATCCGCTGCTCGTCGCCGCCCCCCGAGCCAACCGGTTCGTACGCTTCCACGCTCACTTCCAGGCCGCGGTAGGAGCGCTTGGTGACGAAGTTGATCACGCCGCCGATGGCGTCGCTGCCGTAGATGGCCGAGGCGCCATCGCGCAGCACCTCGACCCGGTCGAGCGCGGCGACGGGAATGATGTTCAGGTCGACCGTGTCGGCAAAGAAGGGGTGGTTGGCCAGGCGCCGGCCGTTGAGCAGCACCAGGGTCTTGTCGCCGCCGAGGCCGCGCAGGTTGGCCGTGGCGCGCCCGCCGGTGCCGGAGCCGACCGACTGGCTGGCGCCGGTCGAGGTCTGGTTCATCGGGATCGTGGCCAGCACTTCCTGCGCGGTCGAGAGGCCCTGCTTGGCGAAGTCTTCGGCGCGCAGCGAGGTGATCGGCAATGCGGTTTGCGCCTCGAGGCGCCGCCTGATCGAGGTGCCGACGATTTCGACTTTTTGCATCGTCTGGGAAGTGTCGGCGGGCGCCTGGGCCTGTGCGGGCAGGGCCAGCACGCCGGCGCCGAGAAGGGCGCCGCCGGCGCACAGGCCGCGGATGGCGGCGGGTAAGGCTTTTTCAATCATGGATTGCTCCGGTGGTTAAACGGTTGGTGAAAGGGTGCTGCTGAAAGTTGCTGCTAAAACGTGCGGCTAAAACGTGTAGCGCACGCCCGCCGTGAAAAAACGCCCCACGGCGCCGGCATGGTCGAGCGGGTTATAGGCGGTGGCGCCATACGTCAGCGGGTCGAGCGGGGCGATCTGGTCGAAGATGTTTTGCGCCGTTCCGAACACCTCGATGCGTGGCGCCGGCTTCCAGCGCACGGTCAGGTCGACCGTGGTGAACGATGGCAGTTCGCAGTCGGCCGGGGCCGGGTCGCCGTTGGCGAAGTGGCTGGCGCAACCAGCGGGGTCGTTCTTGAACAGGGTATTCTTGAGGTCGCCGCGGTAGTTCAGGTTGGCCGACACGCGCCAGGCCGCGCGCTCCCATGACAGCCTGAAATTGACCCGGTCGTCGGGCGTGCCGATGCAGTTGGTGACGTCGCAGTTGCCGTGCGTGCCGGCGTAGTCGCGCGTGCTGCCGTCCTGCTCGGTACGCTGCCACTTGAACAGGTGCGTCCACTTGACATCCATGCTCGCTTCGCCGGTACCCGGCCCGAAGTCGAAGTGCTGGCGCAGGTCGAGGTCGGCCCCGCGCACCTGGGTCCGCGCCGAATTGACGTAGCTGGCCAGCACCGCCGTGATCGGGCCGGGGTCGCCGGGACGGGCGGCGCTGCTCGGATCGCGCGCGATGCGGCCCGCCGCGATGGCGGCGTCGCTCTGCTCCTGGTTGATGTCGTTCTTGCGCTTGACTTCCCACAGGTCGAGCGCGATATTGGTGCGCCGGTAGGGGTCCCACACCATGCCGACGTTGATGCTGCGCGATTTTTCGGGCGACAGCGCCGGGTTGGGCGAGGTGATGATCGCCACCGACGCCGGGCTGCAGGCGATCTCGATGCCCAGGGCGCAGCGCAGCGGGTCGGCCGCGGTGGAGTACGCGGCCAGGCCGCCGACCCCGTTTTCGGCCGTGCTCGGTGCGCGAAAGCCGCGCGCGTAGGTGCCGCGCAAGGCAAACTGGCGCAGCGGCGTCCATTTGAGGCCGAACTTCGGTGTGTAGGAGTCGCCCGCGTCGGTGTAGTGGTCGGCCCTCAGCGCAGCGGACAGTTCCAGTGTGCGGTGCACGGGCGCGAGCACCTCGCCGTACAGCGCGGCCACGTTGCGCGCGCCCTTGTAGGCCGAATAGCCCTGGCCGACGATATTGCCGCGCCCGGTGCCGGGGACGGCTTCCAGATCGGCCGTTTCGCGGCGGAATTCACCGCCGAACGCGATGCCGAGATTCCCGCCGGGCAGCTCGGTCAGCTGGCGCGAGGCGCGCAGGTCGATCTGGGCGATGCGGCTCTTGGCGTCGTTGGCGAGCGTCGGCGCCAGCGCCGCGTACAGGGCCGGCGAATTGAGTCCGGCGTTTTCGGCGATGCGCCAGACGCTACCGGGGGGCAGCGCGGCATAGGCCGGATTGGCGCGCGCCGCCGCCACATTTTCCGGGCTCGGATTGAGCAGCGCGAACAGGACGTCGCGCTGCGGGTAATGGCTGCGTTCGCTACTGACCTGGTTTTGCGAGAACAGCAGGGCGGTGTCGAGCTCCCACGGGCCCATGCTGCCCTTGGCCCCGAGCAGGAAGCGCACGAAGTCCGAGTCGGTCTGGCTCGTGCGTGGGCCGAGGTCGGCCGCCATGTAGCGCAGCCGCGCCGGCCTGCCGAAGTACGGATTGTCGGGATGGGCCGCGCCCAGCGCCACGGCGGCGCTGTTGACCGGCCCGGCGGGCGAGCCGACCGCGCCGCTCACCGCCGACGGCGTGGAAGACGATGCCGATTCGCTGCGGTACAGGTTCAGCTCGGCGTAAGTCTGCAGCTGCGGGGTGGCCTGGAACGTGGCGCGCCCGAAAAAGTTGATCCGTTCCTGGCTGGGCTGGATCTGGCCGTACAGTTGCGCCGCGTCGACCAGGCAGCCGCCGCCCGGGTCGCCCTGCGGATGGCGCGTGAAGTTGGCGCAGGCCGCGCCCGGAAAGATGCGCGTGAAGCCGGCCCCGGCCAGGTTGCCGCGGTTAAAGTAGTCGAGCGTATCGGGGTTGCGTACATTGCCGTTGATGGCGCTGCCGGCGGCATTGTTGATGGTGATGGCGCCGGTGCCGCCGAGCGACTCCTGGGCGCTGAAACCCCACGGGCGCAGGTCGCCGCGCCCGATGTGGCCGCGCCCGGCGCGCTCGCGGTTCCAGATGGCGCCGCGCCGCCCGTACTCGAGGCTGGCCAGGACGTTGTAGCGGTCGGCGTCCAGGTCGCCGCTGCCCCAGGTCACGGCGGCGACGCCATCGTTGCCGTCGCGCTCGCGCGACTGGCCGAAGCTGGCGCGCAGCGCCGTGCCGTGAAAGTCGCGCCGCAGGATGACGTTGACCACGCCGGCGATCGCGTCCGAACCGTAGATGGCCGAGGCGCCATCCTTGAGCACTTCGATCCGCTCGACCGCGTCGGCCGGGATGATGTTCAGGTCGGAGAACATTTTCTGGCCATCGTCGGCCAGGCCGTAGGGCGCCACCCTGCGCCCGTTGAGCAGGACCAGGGTGGAGGCGGCGCCCAGGCCGCGCAGCGAGATGCCGGAGGCGCCGCTGGCGAAGCCGCTGCCGAAACTGGACGGCACCGAACCCTGGTTGTCGACGGCCAGGGTTTGCAGCAGTTCGGCCACCGTAGTTTTGCCGGAACGCTCGATATCGTTGCGGTTCAGGGTGATGACGGCGGCCGCGGTTTCGGCCGTGGCGCGCGGGATGTGGGTGCCGGTGATTTCCACCCGTGGAATGGGACCGGGCGGCGCCGGGGTCTGGGCCTGGACGGCCAGCGAGAGCAGGGCCAGGCTGGCACCGCCGCCGCCGGCGAACAGGCGCCTTAGCGAACACGAAATGACGGATTCTTTCATTGCGGACTCCGGAAAACGGTTGACTGTCCAGCCCGCTTCGCCCCGGGATGACCATGATCTAGGTCAATCTATCTATTTGGAAAAGTTGACCGGGGTTTGATCTGGCGCAAGGATCGGTTGAGGACTGGATGGACCGAGTTTTGCACCGGGCGCGCCGGCACAACTGATCTGGATCAAACGTGACAGGCATCGGCGCGCCCATTGTGGGGAAGGCGCAACCGCTTGTGGCGTATCGCCTTGACGGAAGCCGATAAAACAGCTTGCCAAATTGCAGGAATCGTTGTTATAGTCGTTGCACCACTTTTGGATTCTTGCCATGCACAACGTCGTTTTCTTTACCTGCTACTTTTACTTTAGCAATTCCAACCCAAAGGCGGTGGAGTAGCGGCAGGTTCACGTAGCAACGACGAGATCTTGCAACATCCAGAAAAACCGCCAGCCATGGCGGTTTTTTTTTAGCCCATCCATTTTGAATGACCCAGCCACGGAGAACAGCATGCCCCGCACCGACGATCTACGCATCCGCGAAATGAAGGAATTGACGCCGCCCTCCCACCTGATCCGCGAGTTTGCCTGCGGCGAGCGCGCCGAGCAGACCGCCAGCGCGTCGCGCGTGGCGCTGCACCGCATCCTGCACGGCCAGGACGACCGCCTGATGGTGGTGATCGGCCCGTGCTCGATCCACGATACCAAGGCGGCGATGGAATATGCGCGCCGCCTGATCGGCGAACGCGAGCGTTTCAAGGACGAGCTGGAAATCGTCATGCGCGTGTACTTCGAGAAGCCGCGCACCACGGTCGGCTGGAAGGGTTTGATCAACGATCCGTACATGGACAACAGCTTCCGCATCAACGACGGGCTGCGCATGGCGCGCGAGCTGCTGCGCGACATCAACGAGCTGGGCTTGCCGGCCGGTACCGAGTACCTGGACGTGATCAGTCCGCAGTACATCGCCGACCTGATCAGCTGGGGCGCGATCGGCGCGCGCACCACCGAGTCGCAGGTGCACCGCGAACTGGCGTCCGGGCTGTCCTGTCCGGTGGGCTTCAAGAACGGGACCGACGGCAACATCAAGATCGCGGTCGAAGCGATCAAGGCGGCCTCGCACCCGCACCATTTCCTGTCGGTGACCAAGGGCGGGCATTCGGCGATCGTCTCGACCAACGGCAATGAGGATTGCCACGTCATCCTGCGCGGCGGCAAGACGCCCAACTATGACGCGGCCAGCGTGGAACTGGCCTGCCAGCAGATCGCGGCACTCGGCCTGGCGGCGCGCCTGATGATCGACGCGTCGCATGCCAACAGTTCCAAGAAGCCGGAAAACCAGGTGCCGGTGTGCGCCGACATCGCGGCCCAGGTGGCCGGCGGCGACGAGCGCATCGTCGGCGTGATGGTCGAGTCGCATCTGGTGGGGGGGCGCCAGGATCTGGTGCCGGGCAAGGAACTGGTCTACGGCCAGTCGATCACCGATGGCTGCATCGATTGGGACAGCAGCGTGGCCGTGCTCGAAGGCCTGGCTGCGGCCGTGCGCCAGCGCCGCCTGCGTCAGGACCCCTGAGCGTTCGTTGACTGTTGCGCGGGGCTGCGCCGGCACCCCGCTGTTTTCCCGAGGCGCCGCCGGCGGCGGCGCCGGCCTGCGCGCAGGCGTATCGAACGGCGCCAGCGCCCGCAGGGCGCGCTTCAATCGTGCCGAATGTGCCCCCGCGACGAGCGGGCACGGCTTCGCATTGCAAACCACGGCAATCAATTACCTTTATTCAATCACAATTTCCTGGCCTGCATGTAAAAAAATGCCCCGGAAACGTATGCAGGACACCAAGCCTGTTGTTTATATACATATTCGGTATTTACCGTTGACATCAATTATTCCCGTATGTTTCTATCTTGGGCTTGATTGGCAAAAAGGCATAGCCGAACGCCAATTGACAAGTCGCTCTAAGCGAAGTGAAGAAGTTCAGCCGACGGAGACAGCGCTACCAAGAACTCGGCTGGTTGTACCTTGCAACGGAAGACTCCGCAATCCGGAGCCGGCCACCGCAAGGTTCGCTACTTAAATTGATGCACCCTCCAAAAGATGGTGTTAATACTAATATTTTATAAATCAAGGGATTTCACACATGATGACAGAAACCGTTTTATCGCGTTCACTGCGCCTGGTTTTCTCGGGCGGTATCGCAGTCGGCCTTGGCCTCGCAGCGTTGCCTGCCGTGGCGCAGACCGCTTCCCAGGACAATTCGATGCAGCGCGTCGAGATCACCGGCTCCTCGATCAAGCGCGTCGCCGCTGAAACCGCACTGCCTGTCACCATTCTTCGCCGCGAAGACATCGAGCGCACCGGCGCCACCTCGGCCCAGGATCTGGTCAACCTGATTCCGGGTAACTTCGGCGGCAACGTGGCCTCCAACAACGTCGGCGCCTCCGGCGTGCCGTCCACCGCCAACCTGCGCGCCCTGGGCGCCCGTTACACGCTGGTGCTGCTCAACGGCCGCCGCGTGGCTAACTATGCAGTGGGCAACTACCCGGTCGACCTCAATTCGATTCCGCTGTCGGCCATCGAACGCATCGAAGTGCTGCGCGACGGCGCCTCCGCCGTGTACGGCGCCGATGCGGTGGCGGGCGTGATCAACTTCATCCTCAAAAAAGACTACAAAGGGATGGAAGTATCGGCCTACAAGACCCACGTGGACCAGGGTGGCGGCAACACCACCAGCTTCAACCTGACCGGCGGCTTCGGCGACATCGCGACCGACCGCTTCAACGTGCTGTTCAGCGCCAACCACGAAGAAAACGACAAGCTGCGCGCCTCCGACCGCAGCTTCTCGACCAGCGCGGTGCGTCCGGACCTGGGCATCAACAAGTCCTCGCCGCGTAACGGCGTGCCCAACCTGAATTTCAACGATTCGCTCGGCAACAAGTATGTCGGCGTGAATCCTTACCGCTACAACGGGTGCAAGAACGACGAGTTCAGCCTGGTGGTCATCAGCGAAAAAGGCTGCGGCACCGATTACGTCAAGTACATCGACCTGATGCCTGAGGCCAAGCACGACAACCTCGTCACCCGTGGCGTGTTCAGGATCAACGAAGGCCTGGAACTGTTCGCCGAAGCGTCTTACACCAGGGACAAGATGATCGCGGCGGCGTCGCCGGCGCCTTACACCAAGCCGATGACGTATCCGGCCAACGGCCGTTTCTATCCGAAAAACATCACGCTGCCGAAAGGCCTGGTCCTGCCAGCTGGCTACAAAATGCCAAACGGCACCGTCACTACGGCGGAGACCGTCCTCGCGGCCGACATGGATGTGACGCCGACCGGCCCGATGACCGGTACCTGGCGCACCGTCGCCGGTGGCGGCCGTAACGACCTGACCAAGACCGAGAACACCCGTGTCGTGGTGGGCGCCAAAGGCACTCTGGCGGGCTGGGATTACGAGACCGCGCTGACCTACGCCAAGAACGAAGTCGAGATCCAGTTTGGCCCAGGCAAGTTTGGCTATGCCAAGTTGAAACCGCTGGTCGATTCCGGTGAAATCAATGTGTTCGGCACGCAAGACGCGGCCAGCCTGGCGGCGTTGCTCGGTTCGCAACTGAGTGGCTTTGAAAATGGCGGCCTCTCGACCTCCAACGAGTTCGATTTCCGCATGTCCAAAGAACTGTTCAACTTGCCTGCTGGCGGCGTGGGCTTTTCCGTTGGCACATCGTTCCGCAAGGAAAAGCTGACCCAGACTTCCTCCCCGGTGCTGGCCTCCGGTGACGAAGTCGGCGGCGCCGGCGAAATTCCTGGCGTGAGCGGCGACCGTAAAGTCTTCGGCCTGTTCTCGGAAGTGGTCGTGCCGGTCTTCAAGAGCCTGGAACTGACCGCTGCCGCGCGCTACGACAAGTACAAGAACGGTTTCGGCACCGAATTCGACAACCTGAGCCCGAAACTGGGTTTCACCTTCCGTCCGAGCACCGTGATCATGGCGCGCGGTTCGGTGGCGCGCGGCTTCCGCGCACCGACCCTGGTGGATAACCTGAATCCAAAGGCGTTGAACAACACGTCGTCGAGCTTCAGCGATCCGGTGCGTTGCCCGAACGGTGTGCCAATCAACAGCGTCAATCCGGTTGGCGAGCTGCAGGACGAATGCTCGGTCCAGCTCGATGTCCAGAACAGCGGCAATCCTGACCTCAAGCCCGAGAAATCGAAGCAGTACACCCTGGGCCTGGTATTCCAGCCTGTGTCCACCATCAGCGGCTCGATCGACTATTGGAACGTGAAGATCGACAAGTCGATTAACGCGATGTCGGAAAACACAGTGTTCGGCGATCCGGTTGCCAACCTGGCGCAGTTCTACCGTTATGATCCGGCCACCGATATTGTTTATCCAGGTAGCAACAACAAGGACTTCCCGCTCAAATATGTGGCCCTGCCACGCGTGAATACCGGCAAGTTCTACGCCGCTGGTGTCGACCTGAACCTGAACTATCGCCAGAAGATGGGCGACATGGGCACGGTTGGCGCGAACTTCGATTCGACCTACTACACCAAGCACGGCTACCAGTACCAGGGCGAGAAGGAAGTAAGCGATCTGGGCAACTACAAGGATTTCGGCCCGACCCCGCGCTTCCGTCATACCCTGGGCCTGACCTACGGCATCGGCCAGTGGAATACCTCGCTGACGCATAACTACACCAAGGGTTATTGGGACTACACCGATCCAGCGGAGATCGGCCCTACATACCCTGAGCTGCGCAAAGTCGGTGCCTATTCGACCTTCGATGCCACCCTGGGCTGGAAACCGATGAAAAACGTGAGCATGACCTTCGGCGTGAAAAACATTGCGGACGAGGATCCACCATCGTCGCGTAACGGCGCCAACTTCCAGGTCGGTTACGATCCAACGTTCACCAACCCGCTGGGCCGCACGTTCTACGCACGTCTGAACTACAAGTTCCTGTAATTGCCGGGGTGCGCGGCGGTTGACAGACAGCCGTCGCGTACTCTTGTAAGAAACTTGTATGACGTAAAAAACCCCGCCGGACACGCTGTCCGGCGGGGTTTTTTCTTTGGCGCCTGCCGCACCTCTGAACTACAATTGAAACGGTAATAAGGGAGGCATTCCATGACCGCCGTTTTCAAAAAGAACCCGCGTACCCACTCCATCGCGTCCGACCCGTTGGCTGGCATCGCGGAAGCCCTGGTGTCGAAGTTGCCGAGCCTGGCGGCCGAGACGCCACAGCAGATTGCCGATGCGCTCCATGAGCTCTTGGACGGGCAGGATGACTCGGCGCGTCACATGCGCATCGTTATGCAGCGTTATTTGGCTGACGTCGGCTTACTCCATGCTAAAGCGCCGTCTGAAACCGCGTTTGCCCACAAAATGTTGACGACCGAGGATGCAGCCGCGCTGATGCAATGCAGCCTGCCGTATGTCGCGATGCTCATCGATAACAACAAGCTGGAGGGGGCGTTGGTCGCAGAGGACGGACCACGCAGTGTTCCAGAAACATCGGTGCGCGCCTGGATTGCGCAGCGCGATGCTAATGCTGCGCAGTCCGACTACCGGGCGGTCGCCGCCGAGACCGGCATGTATGCGATTCCTGACGCAGCATTTGCGGACCTGAAGACCCGCCGGCGAAACTGAGGTGGCGCTCGACCACCCTCTGTCTCCTGGCGGCACCACCCACGCGTTGCTCGACGCAAATGTCCTATTGCCGCCGCGGCTCTCCGACATCTTGTTCGATTTGTGTTTGCTAGGCTTGTTCTCCGCGAGATGGAGTGTGAACATCGAAGCTGAATTCTTGCGCAATTGGCCAAAAGTCGCTCTCAAACAGGGTAGAGGCACAGCGTCACGCATGGCCGGACAGACTATCGCCGAAGAGAAAAAGGCGGAGAAACGTTTGGCTTGCTACAAGGGGGCTGTTGCCGAACATGCAGTCTTCGGACATGACAATCCGGCCATGCTGGACAAGGTGCCAAGTGCTGTGGATCCGCGCGACAAGCATGTCGCTGCAGCCGGGTTGGTGTTATTAAACTACGCCCTGCAGTTCAATGAAAAAGATAAGGTTTTTATCGTGTCGAGCAATCTCAAGCATCTCGCAGTGCCTGACATGGCGCAGCTTGGCGTTGGCGTTGTCTCGCCGGGGCAATTTATCGATAATCTCGCCCAAGCTGACAGTGCCCGGGTTGGTCGTGCCTTGAACAATTGCGTGGGCAGCCTCGACAATCCGCCTTGCACTCGCGCACTTCTCCTGGACGCGCTGCTCTTGCATGGGGCAAGGAAAACCGTCCAACATTTTTCGCGTGAATGGGGGGTAACGCCTGCGTTGACAGGTGCGCGTCGCAAGTGAACAATGCGTCGCGAGGCGACATGCGCCGTGGTATCGGGAAAGGAACCGCCGCGCCTGCGGAGGGCCAGCGAAGACGAAAAAAAACCGCCGGACTGCGGCGGTTTTCTCGTCAGCTGAAAACGCTTAAAACGCGTAGCTGGCGCGCAGATACACGGCGCGGCCGATCGGGTCGCTGAAGCGCGGATCGTAGCCCTTCTGGAACAGGGTGCCCTGGTTCGAGAACGGCGGCTGTTCGTCCAGCAGGTTTTTCAGGCCGGCGGTCAGGGTCAGGCCCTTGATGCCGCTGTAGCTGCCCGACAGGTTCAGCAGGCTGTACGCCTCGACCTTGTGCTTGAACTCATCGGCGACCTGGTCCTGATCCTGGTACGAGGACTTGAACGATTGCGACAGGTTCGCGCCCCACGGGCCGCTGTTCCAGTTCAGCGCGGCGGTGTGCTGCCAGCGGAATACCGGCGCCATGTCGGCGTAGCGGCCCACGTTGTGCACGAATTCGCCATTGCGCTCGTTCTGGTAGTCGTACTTGTGCACATAGGTGCCGTCCATCGTCACGGTGAAGTTGCCGACGCTGGTGCGCGGCAGGCGCAAGGTCATGCTGACGTCGACGCCGTCGGTCTTGACTTCGCCCAGGTTGTTGAGGAAGTTTTCGATCGCATTCGGCGAGCCGTCCGGATTGCGCAGGAACAGCGCCTTGTACTTCTCGTAGTTGCCGTAGATGGTTTGCTCAGGCAGGGCGGCGATCTTGTCCTTCAACTGGATGTTCCAGTAGTCGGCGGCGATCGTCACGCTCGGGATCGGCTCGATCACGGCGCCGAACGAGAACGACTTCGATTTTTCCGGCTTCAGGTTGATATTGCCGCCCTGCAGCTTGAACTGTTGCAGATCGCAATCGCGCAGCGGATTCGAGCCTGGCTGGGGCTTGCCGCCCGGGCACAGGATCGGATCGCTGTAGCTGTCGTTGGTATCGTTGCGCGACGGCGGACCGTTCTTTTCAAACAGGGTCGGGGCGCGGAAACCGGTGCTGGCCGAGCCGCGCACCAGCAACTGCGGGGTCGGCTGGTAGCGCAGGCCGATTTTCGGGTTGGTGGTGTTGCCGACGTCGCTGTAGCGGTCGTAACGGGCCGCCAGCTGCACTTCGAGTTCCTTGGTGAACGGCAGGTTCAGTTCGGTGAACACGGCCTGGATGTTGCGCGAGCCGGTCTTCGACAGCGAACCCGACAGACCCGAGCTCGACGCTTGCGAGGCGATCGCGCGGTTGACGTTGAAGTCGGCCGTCTCGCGCCGGATTTCGGTGCCGACCGCCACCGCCATCTGGCCGCCGCCCATCGGCATCAGGTCGCGGCTGGCCTTGAAGTCGAACGCGGTGTTCTTCACTTCGGCGCTCTGCACGCGCCCGCGCAGGGCGGTGCTCTCCAGATAGGTCTTGCCGGCCGCATCCTGCAGCGCGAACGGGTTGAGGATGCCATTGGCCACGCCGGCCGCGAACGCGGCGTCGGCCACGTAGCCGCCCACGAAGTCTTCGCTCGACTTGGACATCGAGTGCGACAGGCCGCCCTTGTAATCCCAGCCTGCCAGCAAGCCTTCCATGCCGAACACGATGCGGTCGGCCTTGCCTTGCGAATCGATGGTGCGCTGGCCCGATTCGAGCGGACGCCAGTTGATCGACAGCGGTCCGCCGGACACGCCGCTGGTCGGATAGTACTTGCTGGTGTTGGTCATGATCAGCCCGGTTTGCGGCGGCGGCGCCGTGCGCGAGGTCACGTCGTTTTGCGAATGCAGGAATTCCAGGCTGGCCAGGTGGTCGGCGCCGAGCTTCATGCTGCCGCGCGCGAAGATGGCCAGTTGTTCCTGGTCGGGCATGCTGTCGATCTGGCGCGTGTAATCCTGGCGGCAGATGCCGGCCGCGTTCGGTACCGAGAATGGTGGATTGCAACCAGTGGCCCAGCCCGGATTGCCGGACTTGTCGGCGCCGGCATCGTAGTAGTTGCCGGGGAAAGTGGTGCCGGAAGTCAGGTTCAGGCCGCGGCTCGGGACGATGCCGGTCTTCGAGAATTCGCGCTGCTGCGAGTTGATCGATTTCTGCTTGTGCCAGTCGACGACGCCGAAGACGTTGAAGCCGTCCTTGTCGAGGTTGCCGAAGCCGGTCGACAGGTTGACGCGCTCTTCGTCGCCGCCCGCCTTGCGTGGGCGTACCAGTTCGCCGGTGATGGTGGTGGTGTTGACCGAGCGCTTGGTGATGAAGTTGATCACGCCGCCGATGGCGTCGGTGCCGTAGATGGCGGAAGCGCCGTCGCGCAGCACTTCAACGCGGTCCAGGGCGGACAGGGGAATCATGTTCAGGTCGACGCTGGAGCTGTCGTACGGGTGGTTGGCGAGGCGCCGGCCGTTGAGCAGCACCAGCGTCTTGTCGCCGCCCAGGCCGCGCAAGTCGGCGCTGGCCTGGCCGCCGGTCGGCAAGCCGCTGCTATTGCCGCCAACGACGTTGCCGCTGCCCATGGTGGTCTGGTTCGATGGAATGCGCGACAGCGCTTCCTGGGCCGTGGTCAATCCCTGCTTGATGAACTCGTCGGCTTTGATGACGCTCAGCGGCGTGGCGGTTTCGCTTTGCATGCGTTTGATCGACGATCCGGTGATCTCGACGCGCTGCATTGGCTGGCCGTCCTGTGCGAACGCCGCGCCTGCGAGTCCGCCGCCGGCAGCGAACATCGCGCCCAACGACAGGGATAATACGGTTGGCTTCATCATGCTGTTCAACTCCATCCAAAAGTGAGAGGGGACTATAGAATCATCAGGTAGTGCGGGTGTCAATCGTGCAAGATTCCGTTTGATCAAAATACAACGGAAATGGCTAAATTGTTTAGCTTGATTTACAAAGTAAGCTTCCCGTCAGCAAGCATGTTCCTGCAGGCAGCAATTGCTGCCGTTGAACAGCGTGCTAACGATCGGCGTCTGCATATGTACATCAGGGCGGGCATAAAAAAGGGCGATGCCTGCGCATCGCCCGGTGTCATGCGTTCGCTGCCGGTTCAGACTAGAACTGGTAGCGCGCGCCGGCCTTGAAGTAGCGGCCGATGGCGCCGCTGGCGTCCATCGGGTTGTAGCTCATGCCGCCGTAGGTGAGCGGATCGAGCGGTGCGACCTTGTCGAACAGATTGTTGATCGAACCGAACAGCTGGAAATTCTTCGACAGGTTGTAGCGCACCGACAGGTCGGTCGCGGTGAACGAGCCGAGCGTGCATTCGGCGTTCGGCGCCGGGGTGCCGTTGGCGAATTTCGATGCGCACAGCTCGCCTTCGAACTGCACGTTCTTCATCTTCGAGCGGTAGTTGGTGGTGAGCGTCAGGTTCAGGTCTTGCCAGTCCCAGCCTGCGACAAAACTGATCTTCTGCTTCGGCGTGCCGGCGCAGTTGGAGGTGTCGCAGTTGCCGTGGGTGCCGGCGTACTGGTACTTGACGGTGGCCGATTCGGCCCGGATCCACGAATCGATGTAGGTCCAGGTCAGGCCCAGGTTGGCGCGGCCCATGTCGCCGAGGCGGAACTTTTGCTTGATGTCCAGGTCGACGCCCTTGATCTCGGTAAAGCTCGAATTGCGGTACGGCGCGTTCGAGATCAGGATGGTGCCGGTGTTCGGAATGGCCACGCCGCCGACCACCAGGTTGTTATCGGCGCGCACGGCGGTCGGCAGGGCGGCCGCTTCGTTGTACGGCAGCGGATTGATCTCGTCGCTGCGCTTGATCTTCCACAGGTCGACCGACAGGCTGGTATCGTTGAGCGGATCCCAGACCATGCCCAGCGTCATGCCTTTCGAGGTTTCCGGCTTCAGGTTGGGGTTGCCCACCTTGACCGCGGCCAGCGAGACCGAGCAATCGGTGGCGCTGCCGCCGCCGGCTGCCGGCGTGCCGCCCGGGCAACGGATCGGATCGCGCGTGGTGGCGGTGCCGGTCGAACGCGACGAGGCGCTCGCTTCGGCGGCGCCCGGCGCGCGGAAGCCTTCCGAGTAGGTGCCGCGCAGGGCGAAGGTTTTGAGCGGAGTCCACTTGGCGCCCAGTTTTGGCGTGGTCGAGGAGAAGTTGGTGTACTTGTCGTAACGCAGCGCGGCCGACAATTCCACCGATTTCAATACCGGCGCCGCCACTTCGAGGAACACGGCCGAAATTTTCTCTTCGCCCTTGGCGGCCACGTAGGACGAATTGATGCTGCCGTCCTCGGTGCCCGACAGGGATGGATTGTCGAGTTTTTCGCGGCGATGCTCGCCGCCCACGGCCAGGCCCATGGCGCCGCCCGGCAGCTGGAACAGCTCGCGCGAAGCCTTGAAGTCGACGATGTCGAGCTGGGTGGTCGAATGCGAGGTGGCGGTGCGCACCATGGCCGCGTACAGCGAGGCCGGGTTCTTGCCGGCCTGCTCGCCGATATAGTACGGGAAGTACGGGCTGGCCGGATTGCCCAGCGCGGCCTGGACCACGCGCAGGTTCAGCATGTTGCTGTACTTGAGGTCGAGTTTCGATTCCGAATGCACGTAGGAGGTGTCGAAATCCCAGCCCATGCCCGCGCCCTTCAGGCCCACCACGAGGCGGTTGAATTCATTGTTGACCGAACGCTCGCTCGGACCGACGTCGAAGGCCGAATAGCGCACGCGCACCGGCACGCCGTACGGGTTTTGCGGGTGGTTGGCGGCCAGCTGCATGGTGGTGCCGGCGCCCGAACCCCAGTTGGTCACGCCGGTCGGATTGGCAGCCGTCGGCGGACCGGCATAGGTCCGCGTGATTTCGCCCGGCACCAGGGTGAACGAGGTGTTGCGCTTCGAGTAGCCGACTTCGCCGTACACTTGCAGGTCCTCGCCCAGCTTTTTGCTCACGCGCGTGTACAGGTTCAGGCCGTCGACCTGCGGCTGCATCGAGCGGAACTGGTCGTGGTGCCACAGGCAGCCGCCTTGCGGATCGCTGTTGGCGGTCTTCGACAGGGCGGCGCAGCCGGGCAGCGACACGTAGGTATTGTTGGCCGGGTTGCGGATCGAGCCGGTCGGGCTGGCGCCGGTGTTGTTGCTGCCCGCCAGATAGCCGGAAGCGAACTGGGTATCCATCGCATAGCCGTACGGACGCAGGTCGCCGTGGCCGATCCAGCCGCGGTTGGCGCGGTCTTTGTTCTTCAGTTCGTTGTTGGTGTAGTACTCGGCGTTGACCAGCACGTTGTAACCGTCGGCTTCCAGGGTGCCCTTGCCCCAGGTCAGCGAGCCCTTGGCCATTTCGCCGTCCTTGTATTTGGACTGGCCGATCGTGCCCTTGGCGATCAGGCCCGTGAAATCCTTGCGCAGGATAATGTTGACCACGCCCGCGATCGCGTCCGCGCCATAGGTCGAGGAAGCGCCGTCTTTCAGCACTTCGATGCGCTCGACCGCTTCCATCGGGATGGTCGACAGGTCGGTAAAGCTCTTCTGGCCATCGTCGGCGCGCGCGAACGGCGCCATGCGGCGCCCGTTGAGCAGCACCAGGGTCGACGTGGCGCCCAGGCCGCGCAGCGAAATCGCGGTCGAACCGGCGGCAAAACCGTTGCCGAAGCCTGTCGGCAGGGAACCGGCGCCATCGGCGGTGAGGGTCTGGAGGTATTCCGCGACCGTGCCCTTGCCGGACTTGGCCATGTCTTGCGCGGTAATGACTTGCACTGGAGAAGCGGTTTCGGCGCTGGCGCGCTTGATGCTGGAACCGGTGACTTCGACCCGCTGGATGGGACCGGTTGGTGCGTCCTGCGCCATGGCCGGTGCGGCCACGGAAAGTGCTGCCGAAGCGATCGCCAGAGAGACGGCGTGCGCAATTGCGGTTTTTCTAAACATGTGTAACTCCAGAGGGTATCAATGTTAAAGACGTCTGTACCTGCATGCATATTTTTCGCTTTTTGCCCCATTCCCAGCACAGGCTTGCTGAAATAGGCAAAAAACACATGCAGTCTCCCGGTTTCTTGGGAAATAGTTGGTGAGAACATTTTCCAAGCGCACATATATCAACACCTGCGTGTCGGACTGTCAATGTACACACCGTTCATTTTGGCAACGAAACAACAGTTTCTTGACGCTACAAATTTGTACTTGAATTTGTCGGCGTAGTCTGTCGTCGGCCTGTGTTTACAGGGGGTCTGCGATGCCATGGCGCGCTCGGACATTGTTCGCCTGGCATGACCGCGCATGGCCGAAATGCGCTATCGTGATGGCCTGCGCAACGCCGCCACCGAACCGAACCGAACCACGACCAGGAAAGACCGCGCCACACCCCATGCCTGCCTATCTCCTGCGCCGCCTGTGGCAGATGCTGCCCACCATGGCCGGCGTCGTGCTGCTGGTGTTTATATTGTTTAACTGGATTGGCGGCGATCCCGCGTATCTGCTCGCCGGCAAGATGTCCGATGCCGCCGAGATCGAGAACATCCGGCGCCAGCTCGGCACCGACCAGCCGATGCACGTGCAGCTGTGGATCTTCGTCAAGCAGATCGTGACCTTTGACTTCGGCAACGCCTGGAGCACCGGCGAGCCGGTCGCGCGCATCATCGCCAGCCGGCTCGGGCCGTCGCTGACGGTGCTCATTCCCCTGACCGTGCTCGAGACCGTGATCGGCATCGCGCTGGCGCTGGCCGTGGCCTTCGTGCGCGGCTCGCTGACCGACCGCGCGGTGATGGTTGCGTGCACGGTCGGCATGTCGGTCAGCATCCTGGTGTACATCATCGCCTTCCAGTACGGCCTGGCCTACAAGCTGGGCCTGTTCCCGGTGCAGGGCTGGGGCACGGGGCTGGGCGAGAATCTGCTGCGCTATGCGGCGCTGCCGGTGCTGATCGGGCTGGCCGTGTCGATCGCGCCGACCCTGCGCCTGTACCGCAGCTTCGTGCTCGACGAAGTGCAGCAGGACTATGTGCGCACGGCGCGCGCCAAGGGCTTGTCCGAACGGCGCATCATGTGGGTGCACGTGCTGCGCAATGCCGCCATTCCCATCATCACGCACGTGATGGCGAACCTGCCGGCGCTGCTGATCGGCGCGTTTTTGCTGGAACGGTTCTTCGGCATTCCCGGTATCGGGCGCGAAGTCATTCTGGCGGTCGAGCGCAGTGATTTTCCGGTCATCAAAGCGATTACCGTGTACGTGGCCGCCGCCACCATGGTGTTCAATTTGCTGGCCGACCTGCTGTACAAGGCGGTCGATCCGCGCGTGCAGCTCGCATGAGGATGGGCGCACCAGCAAACGCGCCGGCCGGCCTGTGGACCCTGGCCATGCGGCGCCTGCGCGCCGACCGCGTGGCGATGGTCTCGCTGGCGGTGGTGGCGCTGTTCCTGGCCATGCTGGCGCTCTCGGTCATGGGCCTGATCGGCGCCGGCTGGGAAGAGGAGGTGGCGGTCACCTACGCGCCGCCATCGTTCATCGGCCCCGATGCGGTAACGCAAGAGGGCGCCGGCGTGGCGCGCACGGCGCCGCCGCCGAACCTGTTCGATCCGCTGGCCGGCGACATCGCCGCCATCATCGAAGCGCAGGGCGCCGCCATCACCGCGCCGCCGCCGCCGCGCCTTGCCACGCTGGCGTTCGGGGCCGACAAATGGGGCCACGACGTCCTGCTCAAGACCATCAAGGGTGGCCAAACCTCGATCGTGGTGGGGCTGGCGGCGGCGCTGCTGGCGGTCTTTCTGGGCACCTTGTTCGGCGCGCTCTCCGGCTACTTCGGCGGCGTGGTCGACGACCTGTTCAACTGGTTCTACAGCGTGTTCACCTCGGTCCCCTCGATCCTGATGATCCTGGCGGTGGCCGCCGTGCTGCAGCACAAGGGCGTGACGACCATCGTGCTCATTCTCGGGCTGACCGGCTGGACCGGGCCGTACCGCCTGATCCGCGCCGAATACATGAAGCACAAGGGGCGCGAATACGTGATGGCGGCCGACGCCATCGGCGCCTCGCACTGGCGCAAGATGTTCTCGCATATTTTCCCCAACATCAGCCATGTGGCGCTGGTGCAGTTGTCGATCCTGGCGGTCGGCTTCATCAAGGCCGAAGTGATCCTGAGTTTTCTCGGCTTCGGCGTGCCGGTCGGCGTGGTGTCCTGGGGCAGCATGCTCAATGAAGCGCAGAACGAACTGATCCTCGGCAAATGGTGGCAGCTGACCGCCGCCGCGAGCGCCATGGCGCTGCTGGTGACGGCGTTTTCGCTATTTACCGATGCGCTGCGCGACGCGCTCGATCCGAAACTCACCTAGAAGGCCCGCATGCTGCTTCACGTAGACAACCTGCGTATTGCCTTTCGCGTCGACAAGCACACCACGGTCGAGGCGGTGCGCGGCGTCTCGTTCGCGGTGCCGCGCAATGCCACCGTGGCGCTGGTGGGCGAATCGGGCAGCGGCAAGTCGGTCAGCTCGCTGGCGGTGATGGGCTTGCTGGCGCCGGAAACGACGCTGATCGATCCAGCCTCGCGCATCGTGTTCGACGGGCGCGACTTGCTGGCGCTGCCGGCGCGCGAGCGGCGCCGCCTGTGCGGCAAGGAGATCGCGATGATCTTCCAGGAGCCGATGTCGTCCCTCAACCCCGTGCTGACGGTCGGCTACCAGATCGGCGAAGTGCTGCGCCTGCACATGGGCATGAGCGCCAGGCAGGCGAGGGCGCGCACGCTGGCCTTGCTCGATGAAGTGGGCATGCCCGACCCTGCGCACAAGATCGACGCCTATCCCGGCCAGCTGTCGGGCGGCCAGCAGCAGCGCGTGATGATCGCGATGGCGATCGCGTGCGAGCCGGCCCTGCTGATCGCCGACGAGCCGACCACCGCGCTCGACGTCACCATCCAGAAACAGATCATGGCCCTCATCGCCCGCCTGCAACAGCAGCGCGCCATGTCGGTGCTGTTCATCACGCACGACCTGGGCCTGGTCAGCGAGATTGCCGACCACGTCATCGTGATGCGGCACGGCGAGGTGCGCGAGCAGGGCCTGGCGCGCCAGGTGCTGGACCAGCCGGCCGACGCCTATACGCGCGCGCTGCTGCACTGCCGCCCGCGGCTGGACCAGCGTCCGCTGCGCCTGCCGGTGCTGGACGATTATCTGGACGATCAGTTGGAAGTGCGCGAGCGAGCCGCCGGCGCCCAGCGCGCGCGCGGCTACGCGGCCGGCGACGAGCAAGTGCTGGTCGTGCGCAACCTGAGCAAGAGCTTTTATGCGCGCGAAGGACTGTTCGGCAAGCGCGAGCTGCGCGCGGTGAGCGACGTCTCGTTCACCCTGGCGCGCGGCAAGACGCTGGGCGTGGTGGGCGAGTCGGGCTCGGGCAAGACCACGGTCGGACTGACCCTGCTGCGGCTGCACCGGGCCACCGGCGGCACGGCGATCTTCGACGGCAAGGACCTGATCGGCATGCCGGCGCGCGAATTCATGGCGTACAAGCGGCGCATCCAGATCGTGTTTCAAAACCCCTACGCCTCGCTCAATCCGCGCTTCACGGTGGGGCAGATCCTGTTAGAGCCGATGCGCATTCACGCCATCGGCGCGGGCGACGGCGAGCGCACCGCCATGGCCCTGCAACTGCTCGACAAGGTGGGGCTGCCGGTGCAGGCGATGCAGCGCTACCCGCACGAGTTTTCGGGCGGGCAGCGCCAGCGCATCGCCATTGCGCGCTGCCTGACCATGCGTCCGGAGATCCTGGTGTGCGACGAATCGGTGTCGGCGCTCGACGTCTCGGTGCAGGCGCAGGTCCTCAATCTGCTGCAGGACCTGCAGGACGAATACCGCATGAGTTACATCTTCATTTCGCACGACCTGTCGGTGGTGAAGTACATGGCCGACCGGGTCATGGTGATGCGCGCCGGCAGCGTGGTGGAAATGGCCGATTCCGACGAGCTGTACCGCAATCCGCAGCATGCGTACACCAGGGCCTTGCTGGGTGCGATTGCGCGCACGTAAAGACGCCGCTGCGCGACGGGCGGCGGCGTCGATGAAGGGTCGGGGCGAATTGCGGCGCATTTTCGGCTAAGATAGCGCCATGCCCAATCTTATCGAATTGCTTCAGCTCTACGGTGTGCTCATCGTGTTTGCCATCGTACTGGTCGAGCAAATCGGACTGCCGATTCCCGCTTTCCCGATCCTGATCGTGGCCGGCGCGCTGGCCGCGGGCGGCGAGATCAGCTGGCCGGTGTGCCTGGCCGCCAGCGTCGGCGCGTGCCTGATCAGCGACGTGTTCTGGTTCAACGCCGGGCGCTTTTACGGCAAGCGCATCCTGCGGCTGCTGTGCAAGATATCGCTCTCGCCCGACTACTGCGTCAGCCAGACCGAAGACCGCTTCAAGCGCTTCGGTCCCAAATCGCTGATGGTTGCCAAATTCATTCCGGGCTTTAACATCATCGCCTCGCCCATGTCCGGCGCGCTGGGCGTGAGCACGCCGCGCTTCCTGGCCTTCAGCATGACCGGCAGCCTGCTGTGGAGCGGCGCCGGCATTGCCATCGGTGCCATCTTCCACAAAAGTGTCGACAAAGTGCTGGTCATGCTCGAAGAGATGGGCAGCACCGCCCTGATGGTCCTGCTGACCTTGCTCGCATTGTTCGTCTTGTACAAGTACATCGAGCGGCGCCGCTTCCGCCAGGGCATGCAGATCGAGCGCATCAGCATGAGCGAGCTGGCCCAGCTGATCCGCGGCGGGCAGCAGCCGATCATCATCGACGCGCGCAGCATTACCGCCCAGCAGCTCGAACAAGCCGTGCCCGGCGCGCTGATCTACAACGCCTGCACCCCCGACAGTTTCATGGCGCTGCTCGACAAGGAACGCCACATCGTTGTCTATTGCAGCTGCCCCAACGATGTCACGGCGGCCCAGGTCGCCAAGCAACTCATTTCCAGAGGCTATCACCGTGCCCGTCCCCTGCATGGCGGACTCGATGCGTGGAACGCCCACCACGCCGGGCAGGGCGACCCCCTCACTGTCCACGCGGGCTGATTCCGCAACGTCCGACGCTGTTTTGCCGCTGTCGCGCGTAGCTATACTACGCACAACGGTGTCCAAGCTCGCCTGTACGCAGGATTTTATGACGTGAATGTACTAAAACTACAAAGAAAGCTTGCACCTCGGGCATGTGATCCATTAAGCTTGGCGAGTCCATAGAACACTCGCCACCATGACTCAGCAATACACCGCGCCATCTTCCGTTTCCCCGTCCCCTGGCTACGCTGACGGGCCGCGCCTGCTGGCCGACATCGGCGGCACCAACGCCCGCTTCGCGCTGGAGACTGCGCCCGGCCAGACCGGGCTGATCGCGGTTCTGCCCTGTGCCGACTACCCGACCCTGGCCGACGCCCTGCGCGCCTATCTCGGCTCGCCGAAGGTGCTTGCCGCCGGCGTGGGCGCCTTGCGTCACGCCGCGCTGGCCATTGCCAATCCGATTACGGGCGACCTGGTGCGCATGACCAACCATCACTGGGAGTTCTCGATCGCCGCGTTGCGCCTCGAGTGCGGCTTCGAGACCTTGGAAGTGGTCAATGACTTTACCGCGCTGGCGCGTGCCTTGCCGCACCTTGCCGATAGCCAGAAGCTGCAGATCGGCGGCGGCGCGGCGCGTGCGCGTACGCCGCTGGGGCTGGTCGGCGCCGGAACCGGGCTGGGCGTGTCGGGATTGATTCCGGCCGGCGACAGCTGGACAGCGTTGCTCAGCGAAGGCGGGCACGTGACGTTTTCGCCGGCCAACGAGACCGAAGTTGCGATTTTGCAATTCGCGTGGCGCCAGTACGAGCACGTATCGGCCGAGCGCCTGCTGTCGGGCGATGGCATCGAGCTGATCTACCGCGCGCTGGCGCACCATACGGGGCAGGTGGCGCAGGAGCTCGATGCTCCCGAGATCTCGCGGCGCGCGCTGGCGGGGGAGTGCGCGCTGTGCGACCAGGCGATCGAAGCCTTCTGCGGCATGCTGGGCACGGTGGCGGGCAATCTCGCCATTACGCTCGGTGCGCAGGGCGGTATCTATATAGGTGGCGGCATTGTGCCGCGGCTGGGCGAGCGCTTTGCGCGCTCGTGCTTCCGCAGCCGCTTCGAGCAAAAGGGGCGTTTCGTCAACTATCTGGCGCAAGTGCCGACCTTCGTCATCACGGCCGAGTATCCCGCCTTCCTCGGCGTCTCCGCCATCCTCGCCGAAAAACTCGGCAGCCAAAAAATTTCCTAACCGGGGTCAGACCTCCGATTAGAAATAAAAGTGTTTCGATTCGGAGGTCTGACCCCGGTTAGGAAACTTTGTGGGCCATTTTGGTGCAAGGCATTTGCAGGGGTTTCTGACGCCCATGCTTGTCCTTTTCGCGCTTTTATCAGGTACAATGGCCGCAGTTGGAGGAAACGATGTCGATCGTTCGTGTAGTGCGCGCCCGGAGCTTGGCCTCCTTGCCGCTGCGGCGAACCAGCGTTTCTCTTGAAAATCAACGGTTTAGCCTCGCCAGGTATGCAGGTAACCGTGTGGCAGGGTTCGCATCTCGCCACCAGTAACATTCCCGCCCAGCGCGCTTCGTCCCGGGCGACGGATTCCAGTTTCAACGTGTTTCTCTGCAAATCGGCGTCATTCTGTGACGCGCGCTGCCATGCGTTGAGTGGTATTTGTTTGATTTTTTCTCTGCAGACCTAATTGCAACATCCGCACACGACATCGTTATGAATACTGATGAGGCCAAACGGGTCCTCGAAACCGCTTTGCTCTGTGCGCGCGAGCCCATGTCGATTCACGGCATGAAGAAGCTGTTCGTCGATGTCGATGACCATGGCCGCCCGATCGGCGCCGGGGTCGGCGCCGATACCATCAAGATCATGCTCGAGGAATTGCGCCGCGACTGGAGCGAGCGCGGTATTGAAATCGTCAGCCTGGCCAGCGGCTGGCGCTTCCAGAGCCGCCCGGAAATGAAGCAGTACCTCGATCGCCTGAGCCCGGAAAAGCCGCAGAAGTATTCGCGCGCCACCCTGGAAACGCTGGCGATCATCGCTTACCGCCAGCCTGTCACACGCGGCGATATCGAAGAAATACGTGGCGTTGCCGTTAATTCGCAGACGATCAAGATGCTGGAAGACCGCGGCTGGATCGATGCCATCGGCCACCGCGAAGTGATCGGCCGCCCGGCCTTGCTGGGCACGACCAAGCAGTTCCTTGACGATTTGGGGTTGAATTCGCTGTCCCAGCTGCCTCCGTTGCAGCAAATCAGCGACATGCAGGGCGGTCTCGAAATGGAAGCACTCGAGGCGGCCTTGCAGGAAAATTTTGATAAAGCGGCGGCCTCGGAGGCCGCAAACGACGATGGTGCAGGTAGCGGCGACGCGCAGGAGGCATTTCCTCCCGCCGTCGCGGATGCGGCCGGCTCCGATACTTCATCTCTTGAAGTCCTCATCCACGACCCTGCGCCAGAAATAACGGTTGACGCTGCGCCAGGTCAGCACAACCAAGAAACGAATAATGAATCCAACTAAATCGACAGAGACAAGTAGCGCCGACGTAACAGGCATGGATGAGGCCGTGGCCAAGCCAAAACGCCGCACCAAGGCACAGATAGAGGCGGACGCCGCCGCCGGCACCGACGCGCCGAAACCGAAGCGCGCCGCCGCCAGGAAGGCCGTTGCCGACGTCGAGGCCGCCGCGCCCGCCGTGGCATCGGCTGAGGCGCCAGCCGCCGCGGCCAAGGCCCCGGCCAAGCCGCGTGCTAAAAAAGCCGCTGCCGTTGAAGCGGCCCCCGTGGTAGCGGCCCCCGTGGAAGCGGCCGATTCCGCTCCGGCAGCCGCCAGTGCCCCAGCCGCCGCGAGCGCAGCGCCTGCCGCCGACACGCCAGCCCCGGCCGCCCGCAAGCCGCGCGCGCCGAAAGCGCCCGCCGCCGATGCCGCGCCAGCGCCCGCCGCCGATGGCGCCGCCCCGGCCGCCGACGGCGCCGCGCCTGCGAACCAGGAACGCGGTCCACGTCCGCCGCGCGGCCCGCGCCAGATGCGCGAACTGCGCGGCCAGCGCGAAGCCCGCATCCAGATGGAGCGCGCCGAATCGGGCGAGCCGGAAGTGCTCGCCGAAGCACCGGCCGAACCGGTTGCCCGTCCTGAGCGCGGTCCGCGCCCGGAGCGCAGCCTGGATGCCAAGCCGCGCGTGAAAAAGAACAAAAAAGGCAATCCGGGCTTGCAGCACCACGGCAAGAACAAGATGAACGATGCCGATGCCGCGTTTTCGTACGTGACCTCGGACGCGTTCGACGCCAACGACGGCGGCCACGCGCAGCCGGTCAAGCAGGTGCGCCGCGACCTGACCTCCGACGACGACGCGCCGAAGCTGCACAAGGTGCTGGCCGAAGCCGGCCTCGGTTCGCGCCGCGACATGGAAGAGCTGATCATCGCCGGCCGCGTTTCGGTCAATGGCGAGCCGGCCCACATCGGCCAGCGCATCCTGCCGACCGACGCCGTGCGCATCAACGGCAAGCTGATTCACCGCAAGGTCACCAGCAAGCCGCCGCGCGTGCTGGTGTACCACAAGCCGGCCGGCGAAATCGTCAGCCATGACGATCCGGAAGGCCGTCCATCGGTGTTCGACCGCCTGCCGACCATGAAGGCCGGCAAGTGGCTGGCCGTCGGCCGCCTCGACTTCAATACCGAAGGCTTGCTGTTGTTCACGACCTCGGGTGACCTGGCCAACCGCCTGATGCACCCGCGCTACAACATCGACCGCGAATACGCGGTGCGTACCCTGGGCGAGCTGGAAGAGGGCATGCGCCAGAAGCTGCTGGCCGGCGTCGAACTCGACGATGGCGTGGCCTCGTTCACCAAGATCGCCGACGGCGGCGGTGAAGGCATCAACAAATGGTACCGCGTGGTCATCGGCGAAGGCCGCAACCGCGAGGTGCGCCGCATGTTCGAGGCGATCGGCCTGACCGTCTCGCGCCTGATCCGTACCCGCTACGGCATCATGACCCTGCCAAGCAACCTCAAGCGCGGTCGCTGGGATGAGATGGAAGAAAACACCGTGCGCGACCTGCTGGCCGCGTTCGGCGTCGAGAAGAAAGGCGCCGGCAACGATGCGCGCGGTCCGAAAGGCCGCAGCGACGCCAAGCCGCGCACCGACGAGGACAAGCGTTCCGATGGCAACCGCATCGACCGCGTCGACGCCAACCGCAATGCCGATCCGTTTGGTCCGCCAAATGGACGTGGCGGTGCGGGACGCGGCGCCGGTGGCCGTCCGCAGGGGCGTCCCGGTGGCGCGGGTGGCGGCATGGGCGGCGGCATGGGCGGACAAGCGCGCAGTGCCGGCGGCTTCGATGGCCAGAGCCGTGGCCAGGGTCGCCCGCAGGGTGATGGACAGCCGCGTTCGGCGCGTCCGCAGGGCGATGCGCAGCCGCGCACCGGCCGTCCGGGTGGCAATGGCGGCAATGGCGGCGGGGCCAAGGGGCCGCGCCAGCCGGATCCGCTGCAAACGACCTTCGGTTTCGGCAATGCCGGGGGCGGGAATCGCCGTCCGCAGGGTCCGCAAGGCCCGCGCAGCGCCGATCACGGCATGCCGCGTCGCGGTCGCCGGGGTTAAGCGCTAGCTCGTCGTTCCCGTAGCCACGGACACGTCGTTCCCGCGCAGGAACGACGGTGGCGGTGTTGTTTTGTGATCCGCACCACCGCGCACGCATCGCCGCACGGCACCCGCCCTGCGGCTTTTGTTTTAAAATTGATAAGTGTTGTATGCCTGTTCATTTGCCCGTCATCGGATTGCGGGCAGCCCGATAACAGGTTATAATCTGCAGCCTAATAAAAGTTCTTCCCACCACAGACTGGTGCAAGTGCTTTCATCTGGTTGGGAGTATAGGAAGATGGGCAGATGCCCATTTTTTTTTTGGTAAATCGTTTTTAGTGGTCCCGCGGGACCGTGATCTGGAGAACTTGTTTGCAGCAGTTTGAATTAATCGCCAAGACAGTCAGTGGCCTGGGCTACGAACTCGTTGATGTCGAACGGGGCGAGCGCGGCATCCTGCGCGTGTATATCGATTTCACTGCAGCCGACGCGGCCGAAAAAGGCCCGATTACGGTCGAGGACTGCGCCACCGTGAGTCACCAGCTGTCGCACGTGCTGACTGTAGAAAATGTCAACTACGAGCGCCTGGAAATCTCGTCGCCGGGGCTGGACCGCCCGGTGCGTACCCTGGCCGATTTCGCGCGTTTCGCCGGTTGCGAATGCACCGTGAAGCTGCGCGTGGCCATGCCCGGTACGGCCGACCGCAAGACCTACACCGGTATCTTGCAGGCCCCGCAAGGCGAGAATATCGCATTGGAATTTGAAAGCAAGGATGGTCCGGCGCTGTTGGAGTTTACGCTCGCCGACTTGGATAAGGCACGCTTGGTGCCGCAGGTGGATTTTAGGAGTCGCAAAGCATGAGTCGCGAAGTTTTGTTATTGGTTGATGCGCTGGCGCGCGAAAAAAATGTCGATAAAGATGTGGTCTTCGGGGCGCTCGAATTCGCCTTGGCGCAAGCCACGAAGAAGCGTTACGAGGGCGAAGTCGACATTCGCGTGTCCATCGACCGTGATTCGGGCGAGTTCGAGTCCTTCCGCCGCTGGCACGTCGTGCCCGACGAGGCCGGCCTGCAGCTGCCCGACCAGGAAATCCTGCATTTCGAAGCCAAGGAAAACATCCCCGACATCGAAGTCGACGAATATATCGAAGAACCGATCGAGTCCGTCGAATTCGGCCGCCGCTTCGCGCAAGACACCAAACAGGTGGTCCTGCAGCGTGTGCGCGACGCCGAGCGCGAACAGATCCTGGTCGACTTCCTGGAGCGCGGCGACTCGCTCGTGACCGGCACCATCAAGCGCATGGAACGCGGCGACGCGATCGTCGAATCGGGCAAGATCGAAGCACGCCTGCCACGCGACCAGATGATCCCGAAAGAGAATCTGCGTATCGGCGACCGGGTGCGCGCTTATATCCTGCGCATCGACCGCAATATGCGCGGCCCGCAGGTGATCCTGTCGCGTACCGCGCCGGAATTCATCATGAAGCTGTTCGAACTGGAAGTGCCGGAAATCGAACAAGGCTTGCTGGAAATTAAATCGGCTGCCCGCGATGCGGGTGTGCGCGCCAAGATCGCCGTGTACACGGCCGACAAGCGCATCGACCCGATCGGTACCTGCGTCGGCATGCGCGGTTCGCGCGTGCAGGCCGTGACCGGTGAACTGGGCGGCGAACGCGTCGACATCGTGCTGTGGTCGGAAGACCCGGCGCAATTCGTCATCGGTGCCCTGGCTCCGGCCAATGTGTCGTCGATCATGGTCGACGAAGAAAAGCATGCGATGGACGTCGTGGTCGACGAGGAAAACCTGGCCATCGCGATCGGCCGTTCGGGCCAGAACGTGCGCCTGGCTGCCGAGCTGACCGGCTGGAAGATCAATATCATGACGGCGGAAGAGTCCGAGAATAAATCGGCTCAGGAAACCGCGGCAGTACGCGCGCTGTTCATGGAAAAACTCGACGTCGACCAGGAAGTGGCCGACATCCTGGTGGAAGAAGGCTTCGCTAGCCTGGAGGAAATCGCGTATGTGCCGATTTCCGAGATGCTCGATATCGAATCCTTCGACGAAGATACCGTCAACGAACTGCGGACCCGTGCCCGTGATGCGCTGGTGACTGAAGCAATTGCTTCGGAAGAAGGCCTGGAAGGGATGGACGAGCAGCTGGTTAACCTGGAAGGCATGGACCGCAACACTGCGGGCAAGCTGGGCCTGGCCGGTATCAAGAACGTTGAGGCGTTCGCGGCGCTCGCGTACGACGAATTTGGCGCTATTTTGGCGCTGGCGTCGGACCGTGCACGTGATCTGATCAAGAATGAATTTAATGATGTGACCGACGACGAGATGAAGCTGGTCGACTCAAAGTATGACGACCGCGCCAAGGCGCTGCAGGCGAAAGCCTGGAGCCTGGCAGAAGTGGCCAAGGCTTAATTTGAGTAACCTTATCATCTGTCTCGACACAAAGAAAAGAGGACTGAATGGCGAGTAACAACGTAGCCCAATTTGCCACCGAACTGAAGATGCCTGCAGATTTGCTGCTGACGCAGCTGCGTTCTGCCGGCGTCGATAAAAGTTCGACGTCAGATCCATTGTCGAAAGATGATAAGGATAAGTTGTTGGATCACCTGCGCCGTACCCACGGCACGGCGACCGACACCGAGAAGAAGAAAATCACGCTGACGCGCAAGGAAACCACTGAGATCAAGCAGGCTGACGCCACCGGCAAGTCGCGCACGATCCAGGTAGAAGTGCGCAAGAAGCGCACGTTCGTGCAGCGCGACGATCCGGCACCGGCGCCAGCGCCAGTGGCCGCGGCGCCCGTTGCACCAGTGATCGACGCGGCCGAAGTGGCCCGTCGCGAGGAAGAAGCACGCCGCCAGCAAGAGCTGATCGCGCGCCAGGAAGCCGACCTGCGTGAAAAGCAGGAGCGCCTCGCCAAGCTCGACGCCGAAAAAGAAGCCCAGGCCAAGCAGGCCGAGACCGACGCCAGGAAAGAAGCGGATGCGGAAGCGAAGCGCGCCGCCGCCGCTGCCGCCGCCGCCGCCGCTGGCGCCGATCAGGCTGCCGCCGACGAGTCGAAGAAAGCTGCTGCCGAAGAAGCCAAGAAAAAGGCTGCCGTGGCTGCGCAAGAAGCTGCGGCCCGCGCCGAAGCGAACGACCGCGCCCGCAAGGCCGTGGCCGACGAAGTGGCGCAGATCAAGGCCATGATGAATGCGCCGCGGCGCGCCATCAAGGCACCTGAGCCAGTTGCTCCACCGGTCGCGGCATTGAAGCCGAAGCCGCCGGAAGGCACCTTGCACAAGCCAGCCGACAAGAAGCCGGGCGACAAGCCGGGCGACAAGAAGCCGGTTACGGCGGACAAGAAGTCGATCAAGTCGGCCAATGTCTCCTCGACCTGGTCGGACGACGCGAAAAAACGCGGCGCGCCGGGTTCGATCAAGCCACGTGGCAACACCGGTTCGCCGGGTGGCCGCGACAGCTGGCGCGGTGGCGCCAAGGGCCGTCGTTCATCGCACAGCGATGACCGCGAAACCAATTTCCAGGCGCCGACCGAAGCGGTCATCAAGGACGTTCACGTTCCTGAGACCATCACGGTCGCCGAACTGGCGCACAAGATGTCCGTGAAGGCATCGGAAGTGATCAAGCAGCTGATGAAGCTGGGCCAGATGTGCACCATTAACCAGGTACTGGATCAGGAAACGGCGATGATTCTGGTTGAAGAGATGGGCCACAAGGCATTTGCGGCTGAACTCGACGATCCGGAAGCACTGCTGGCCGACCAGGGCGAACACGCCCACTTCGAAGCCGTCTCGCGCGCACCGGTGGTCACCGTCATGGGTCACGTCGACCACGGCAAGACCTCGCTGCTCGATTACATCCGCCGTGCCAAAGTGGCGTCGGGCGAAGCGGGCGGGATCACGCAGCACATCGGCGCTTACCACGTCGAAACGCCGCGCGGCATCATCACCTTCCTCGACACCCCGGGTCACGAAGCGTTTACCGCCATGCGTGCCCGTGGCGCCAAGGCAACCGACATCGTGATTCTGGTGGTTGCCGCCGACGATGGCGTGATGCCGCAGACGAAGGAAGCGATTGCTCACGCAAAAGCTGCCGGCGTACCGCTGGTCGTGGCGATCAACAAGATCGACAAGCCGGGTGCGAATCTGGACCGGGTCAAGCAGGAACTGGTCGCCGAACAAGTCGTGCCGGAAGAATACGGTGGCGAATCGCCATTCGTGCCGGTGTCGGCCAAGACCGGCGAAGGCATCGATGCGCTGCTGGAACAGGTTCTGCTGCAAGCCGAAGTGCTGGAACTCAAAGCCCCGGTCGACGCGCCAGCGCGTGGCCTGGTGGTCGAGGGACGCCTGGACAAGGGCCGTGGTCCTGTCGCGACGATCCTGGTGCAGTCCGGTACCCTGCGTCGCGGCGACGTGATCCTGGCTGGTTCCTCGTATGGCCGCGTGCGCGCCATGCTGGACGAGAACGGCAAGGCGATCAGCGAAGCTGGTCCGTCGATCCCGGTCGAAATCCAGGGCCTGACCGAAGTGCCGGTTGCCGGTGAAGAAGTCATGGTCATGGCCGACGAGCGCAAGGCGCGTGAAATTGGTCTGTTCCGTCAAGGTAAGTTCCGCGACGTCAAACTGGCCAAGCAGCAAGCGGCGAAACTGGAAAACATGTTCGACAACATGGGCGAAGGCGAAGTCAAGAATCTGCCGGTCATCGTCAAGACCGACGTGCAGGGTTCGCAGGAAGCGCTGGTTGGCTCGCTGCAGAAACTGTCGACCTCCGAAGTGCGGGTACAGGTTGTGCACGCAGCGGTCGGCGGCATTACCGAATCGGACGTCAACCTGGCGGTCGCATCGAAAGCGGTCATCATCGGCTTTAACACCCGTGCTGACGCCCAGGCGCGCAAGCTGGCCGAGTCGAACGGCGTGGACATCCGCTACTACAACATCATTTACGATGCGATCGACGAGATCAAGGCGGCGTTGTCGGGCATGCTGGCACCGGAGAAGCGCGAGCACATCACCGGTCAGGTCGAGATTCGCCAGGTTATCCTGGTCTCGAAAGTGGGCGCGATTGCCGGTTGCCTGGTCACCGATGGCGTGGTCAAGCGTTCGTCCTCGGTACGCCTGCTGCGCAACAACATCGTGGTGTGGACTGGCGAGATCGATTCGCTCAAGCGCTTCAAGGACGACGCGAAAGAAGTGCGCGCCGGTCTGGAATGCGGCCTGTCGCTCAAGAACTACAACGATATCGAAGTCGGCGACGTCCTCGAAGTGTTCGAAGTTCAAGAGATCGCCCGTACCCTGTAAGGTCCACTGCAATACGTAGCGTGGAAAACGAAGCGCCCCTGTTCCGGGGCGCTTCGCTTTTCCACCTTACCAAATCATAAAGAGTAGTATACGACCATGGCTAAACACAGCAAAACCATTCCCGCCCGCGGCTTGCGCGTGGCCGACCAGATCCAGCGCGACCTGGCCGAAATCGTCGCGTACGGTCTGAAAGACCCGCGCATCGGCATGATCACCATCACCGAAGTGCAGATCACGCCCGACTACGCCCACGCCAAGGTGTTCTTCACCATGTTCAAGGACGACAAGGAATCGATCAAGAACACGGTCGACGGCCTCGGCGCCGCTGCCGGCTTCATCCGCAACCAGCTGGGCAAGCGCCTGCACATCCACACCTTGCCGATGCTGCACTTCGTGCACGACACCTCGACCTCGCGCGGCATGGAAATGTCGCTGCTGATCGACCAGGCCAACGCCACCCGCGCGGCCGATGCCGAGCCGGATCCGTTGCCGGAAGACCAAGCCAGGCCGGACGCCGAATAAGCCAGCATGAAACAAGCCCATATCAAACGCGTGCGCGACCTGGTCGACGGCGTGCTGCTGCTCGACAAACCGGTCGGCCTGTCGTCCAACGACGCGCTGATCAAGGCCAAGCGCGTGCTCAACGCCAAGAAAGCCGGCCACACCGGCACGCTCGACCCGTTCGCCACCGGTTTGCTGCCGCTGTGCTTCGGCGAAGCGACCAAATTCTCGCAAGACTTGCTCGAAGCCGACAAGACCTACGAAACCACGGTCCACCTGGGCATCACCACCACCACCGGCGACACCGAAGGCGAAGCGATCGACATGCGCGACGTCGACGTCACCCTGGCCCAGATCGACGCCGTGCTGCCGCAGTTCCGCGGCCCCATCATGCAAGTGCCGCCGATGTATTCGGCGCTCAAGCGCGACGGCAAGGCGTATTACGAGTACGCGCGCGAAGGCATCACCCTGGAGCGCGAAGCGCGCCCGGTCACCATCCTCAAGCTGGAACTGATTTCGTTCGAAACGCCGCTGCTGAAGTTAGCGGTTACTTGCAGCAAGGGCACGTATATCCGCGTGCTGGGCGAAGATATCGGCCACGCGCTCGGCTGCGGCGCCCACCTGATCCAGCTGCGCCGCACCCAGGTCGGCGCCCTGACCATCGACGGCATGGTGACCCTGGAAGCGTTGCAGGCGCACGCCGAACCGCTTACCCTGCTGGCACCGGTCGATGCCTTGCTGTCGAGTTTTCCGGCGGTGCGGCTGACCGAGGAACTGGCCAAGCGCTTCCTGCAGGGCCAGCGCCTGGCGCTCGGTAAGGAAGCGCTCACTTTGCCCGACAGCCTTGGCCGGGTGAGGGTGTATCACGAGACCCGCCTGCTGGGCACGGCGAACTTGCAGGAATACGCCATCCTGGCGCCCGAGCGCCTGATCGCCGCCTCGCACGCCTAAATGCCGTTCACGCCCTTCCACCTCGGTCCCGGTGCGGCCATGAAGGCCGTGGGCGGGCGCCATTTCAGCTTCATGGTGTTCGGCGGCGCGCAGGTGCTGATCGACATCGAGCCGCTGGTGGGCCTGATCCAGGGCGCCGACATCCTGCACGGTCCGACCCATACCCTGGCTGGCGCGCTGCTCATCGGCGGCGTGGCCGCGCTGACCGGCAAGCCGGTCAGCGAATTCGTGCTCAGGCACCTGAATATTCCTCATCAACGGATCAGCTGGCTGGCCTCGTGCACGGGGGCGTTCCTCGGCACGCTGTCGCATATCGTGCTCGACGCCATCATGCACAGCGATATGCATCCGTGGCGGCCGCTGTCGGATGCCAATCCATTGCTCGACCTCGTGTCACTGGGCACGCTGCACCTGGCTTGCCTGCTGGGGGTGGTGCTGTGGGGAGCGCTCGAGGCCGCGCGCCAGTTGAGGCGACGCCGCAACGGCGCAGGGGCCGATCACCAGTGATAGGTCAGCATCGTGAACAGGGCGGCGTTGTGCGGACTGTCGGTCAGCGGGCTGTCGGCCGCGCTGCCCATCAGGCGCGCGAGGCTCACGCCGCTGGTCAGCGCATACTTGGTGCTCAGATCCACATTCCAGCGTAGCGACAGATAAATATCCTTGACCCCGGCCCCGGCCCGGTACGCCGGCCTGCCGCTGCGCGCCGCCTGCTCCGGCGAGATGCCGAAATACGATTGCATGTAGCCGCGGTTGACCACGTTCATTCCCGCACCGGCACTGAGCGACTGGTGCGCCGTGAGGCGCATGCCGTAGTTGCCGCCGAGATGGAGGCGCACGCCGCGCCGGTCCTCGCCGCCCCCGTACATCACGCTGGAATGAAACGCGATATTGTGCGCCAGCTGGTAATTGGCGAACGCCCCCGCCTCGATGCCGAGACTGAACTTGTCCTCCCTGTCATCGGCCCGGCGCGAGCGCGAGCCATAGGTGAGCAGGGGGCCGTACTTGAACATGGGATCTTCCGACAGCTGCATGCCGACTTCGCCCGGTTCGGCAAAGATGCCGTTGCTCCACTGGGCTGACATAGTGGGCAGCACAATCATCTTCATTGCGCTGCGGCCCTCGCTCACCGGCACCAGCGCGGCGATCAGGCTGATGTCGACATCGGTCGTTCCTTCCGGCATCTGTGTGGTCGGCGATTGCGCCGCCGCCGGCATGCAGCAAGCGGCCAGGGTCGTGAACGTGGCGAGGGAGGCAAAGCTGGCGCAAGCGCGCGCCCGGGTCGGGATGGTCATGGTTTCCTGTGGAAGTGCGTTGGTCAGATGTAGCCGAGTTCGAGGCCGCGCAGCACCGCGCGCACGCGGTCGCGCACGGCCAGCTTGGCAAGGATGTTTGAAACGTGGTTCTTGATGGTGCCTTCGCTCGGCCCCAGCGCGGCGCCGATCTCGCTGTTGTTCAAACCGGCCGCCATCAGCGCCAGGATTTCGGTCTCGCGCGCGGTCAGGCGCGTGCTGCCCGGGACCGGTACTGTCGCGCCGCCGGACTGTTCGTAGGCGGCGCGCGTGCGCTCGGTCAGCCCCGGACGGAACAGGGTGGCGCCGGCGGCGACGCTGCGAATGCCCTCGGCCAGCCGTTCGAGCGAGATATCCTTGAGCAGGAAGCCGCGCGCCCCGGCGCGCATGCCGTCGAACAGCGCCTCGTCATCGTCGAAGGTGGTCAGGAGGATGGCCGGCGGCAGCAAACCCTGCTGCCGGCGCAGCAGCTCGATACCCGAACACTGCGGCATGCGCACGTCCAGCAGCAGCACATGCGCTTGCGCCTGGGCGATCACGGCCACGGCTTCATCGCCATTGGCCGCTTCGGCCACGACCCGGATGTCGTGCGTCAGGTCGAGCAGGCCGCGAATGCCGCTGCGCACCAGCATCTGGTCGTCCACCAGCACCACGCGGATCATGGCGCCGCTCCCGATGCCGGCAGGCGGATGCCGAGCGCGTAGCCCTGGCGCGGGCCGTTGGCGGCGTGCAGGCTGCCGCCCAGCTGGGCCAGCCGTTCGCGCATGCCGCGCAAGCCATTGCCTTCGGCCGCGCCGCCGCTGCCACGGCCATCGTCGGCGATGTCGAGCAGCAGGTCGCCGCTGGCGTCGCGCCGCAAGGCGACCGTCATGATGGCCGCGCCGGCGTGGCGGATGGCATTGCTGAGCGCTTCCTGCACCGCGCAGAACACCGCATGCGCGACCGCCGCCGAATCGATCCCGAGCCGCTCGCCGATGCATAGCTCGATGCGCGGCGCCGGAATGCCGGCGCACAGGGTTTCCAGCGCCAGGCGCATATCGATATCGCATCCGCCGCGTTCGCTGCTGACCAGCAGGCGCACGTCGGCCAGCAAGGTGGCGGCGAGGCTGCTGGCCGTGGCCAGCGCCGCCGGGGCCGCGTCGCCGGCCTGGCGCTTGGCCAGGTCCAGGTGCAGCTTGAGCGCGGTCAGATGGTGGCCGGCCATATCGTGCAGGTCGCGCGCCAGGCGCAGGCGCTCGCTGGCGCGCACCGCTTCGCCCAGCAGGGCCTGGGTCGCCTGCAGTTCCGCGTGCGCCGCGGCCAATGCCACGCGCGCGCGCCGTTCGCCCAGGGCCACATGCACCACCGCCGTGACGACGGCCATGATCAGCGCTTCGCCCGCCGCGACCATGCACGCCATGATGAAGCGTGCGTCGGGCATGGGCAGGTCCGCGATCACCAGCAGGGTTGCGCCCGACGCGAACAGGGTCGCCGCCGCCAGCCAGCGCAGCGCGCTGCGCAGCGGCAGTGTGCCGAGCTGCGCGGTGAAGACATAGATCAGGCCCATGTCGCCGACCACCGCCAGCACCAGTTGCAGCCCCAGCGCCGCCGGCGAGCGCAGCACGGCCGGCCAGGCCGGCCCGCTGGCGCGCAGCCAGGCCAGCGCGGCAAAGCCGATGGCGCAGCCGGTGCGCAGCAGCCGCAGCAGCAGGGCGGTCAACTCCTTGCGGTCGGTACCGGCGCTGAGCGCCGATGGCGGCGTGGTGAAGTGGCTGGCGACGACGCCGGCCAGGCGGCCGGCAGCGCTATGGAGCGCGTCGAAGTCGGCCTGGTAGCTCCACAGCAGCGCGCAGCCCGGTCCCGTCACCAGCAGGCAGGCCAGCGGCCAGACGGCGCGGGGGAACAGTTTGTCGAATCGGGATGTCATCATGGCGCTTTGTGAGCGCCGGGAGCGCTTGCTGTCGAGGTGGCAATTCTACGTGACGCCGCGCGGCGCGGGTCAGTGCCGGAAGTCATGCGGCGCCTCTATCTTGTGGCACATGGCGGCGCGGCCGCCCTGGACTAGAATGGCCCTCCCACTTTCTGTATTGCCGCCGATGAAAACGCTGACGAAATTATGCTTGCTTGCCGCCTGCCTGCCGAGCGCCGTGCCGGCCGCCGAAACTGTCGTTACCGATCCCGTCATGACGGTGGAGGTCAACGCCCAGCGCGATCCGGAATGGATCGGCTACCGGCGCGCCTACAAGGCGGCGGCTTTCTTCGCGCCGTTCGTGCGCGCGCGGCCATTGATCCAGGCGCATCTGCAGGTGCGCAGCCTGCGCCCCGGACTGCCGCTCGACGGCCTGCGCCTGAGCGTGGCGGGCGCGCGCACCCGCTTCGAGGTGGCGGTCGACGCCATCGGACGGGCCGAGCTGCCGATGGAAAAGACGGCGTACGAAGACGACGCCGTCATCACCCTGAACCGGCAAAAGGGCCACTACTACTTCAGCGGCCGCTACAGCATCCGCGAGCGCGACGACGGCGTGTACGACGCGGGCCTGCTGCGCGACGCCTGCGAGCAATTGCTGGCGGCCCAGCGCGCCTCGGGCTACCGCATGCGCCTGCTGGGCAAGCAATGCGCCGGCATCAAGATCGTCTATCCGGCCGGTTCCATGCCCGAGGTGGCGCTGGAGGACGGCGCTGCGCCGCCGCGCATGCTGGCGGCGGCCGAGGCGCACCCGTTCGAGGATGGCTCGATGGGCCTGTACCAGGTGGTGACGGTGCGCTTTGCCGACTTGCCGGCCGGGGCAAAGGTGACGGCCGCCACGCGCCCGCTGGCGATCGGTACCTTGTACGAATAGCGGGACGGGCCTTAGCCGATGGTCTGCACCAGCACGCCATCGGCATCCCTGATCAGGGTCTTGCGGATCGACCAGGCGAGCTGCGTCAGGCCGGCCACCTGGTAACAGCCTTCGCGCGGTGCCAGCGCCGCCGTGAATGCGGCCAGCGTGGCGGGGCGCATGCGCACGGTCAGCGTGGTGTCGACCAGCAGCGCGCCGTCGGCCGCGCCAGGTTCGAACAGCAGTTGCCAGTGCCTGCCTTCCAGTGCGAGCGAGCGAGCGAACGGCAGTCTCAGTGGCAGCAGGGTCAGCAGGTCGGCGACCTGGCGCGCGCCCAGCGTGACCTGGATCGTGGCGGCGGCGTCGGGTGGGGCCAGTTCGGCCACCTCGAGCACATCGGTGAACATGGCGCAGGTCGAGGAGCCGTCGCGCGCCAAGCCGGCCGCCACCACGGCGCCCACTCCCGGCGCCGCGAGCAGGCTTGGGCGCCCGAGGTCGGTAATCCACAGCGGCATGTGCGGCAACAGCGCTTCGAGCAACTGCTTGGGCGCCCATTGGGTTCCCACCCGTTCTTCCTCGATCGTCAGGCCGACGACCTGCAGGAAGTCGACCCGGCCGTTGACCGTATCGATGGCAGGCAGTCCCGGGTCGCTGGCAAACGCCATGGAGCAGATGGCGGTAGGCGTACCGAGCGCGATCGGGCCGTTGGCGGTCATCCAGTGGCCATCCGCGAACACGTTGCCGGTGCGGAAAACGTAGCGCGCCAGGTTTTGCAGAAAATTGAACGGCCACGACGGCGCTTCGGTCTCGCCGGGCAGGGCGAGCAGGCGGAACGTCAGTTCCAGGCCATAGCCGCTGTAGTCCGGGTCGCCCGACTCCTTGCCGTACAGTTCCGACAGGCCGTAGGTGACGTAATGCCAGTGCGGCAGGCCCTGCGTGCTGCGATAGACGCTGATGCCGTCCAGCGGATCGCCGCCGCCCATGCTTGAGCGCAGCACCGTTCCCACATGGCGCGGCTGCTGGCCTGGATACAGCCGCGCCAGGCTGGCGTCGATGGCGTCCCAGCCATCGTTGGTGGTGTCGCTGCCGGCGTGATCGCTCATCATGATTCCATTTGGTAAAGGGAGGGCGATTATGCGGCGCATCGGCGCCACTTGGCAATCGCGGCGCGGTGAGCTTGTCATGCTGCTGACACGAAAAGCGCTCACAATTGCACCGGAGCGGTGCATGCCTGTGGTGAAAAAAGCAGCAAGCCATTGAAATTGCAGGGCTTTTCAAATTGGCGATGCGCAATACACCGCTTTAGCATGCTATACTAGTCGGTTCCTGATTTAAGCAGCACCGTACACCTTCGTACACCACGTACATTTCCGTTCCTTACGACCATGTCAAATTCAAAACGCGCAATTCGTAACATCGCTATCATCGCCCACGTTGACCACGGCAAAACCACGCTCGTGGACAAGCTGCTGCGCCAATCCGGTACCTTCCGTGAAAACCAGGCAGTCGAAACCCGCGTAATGGATTCGAACGACCTCGAAAAAGAACGTGGCATTACGATTCTGTCGAAGAACTGCGCGGTTGAATACGAAGGCACCCACATCAACATCGTCGACACCCCAGGCCACGCCGACTTCGGCGGCGAAGTCGAGCGCGTGCTGTCGATGGTCGACTCGGTGCTGCTGCTGGTCGATGCACAGGAAGGCCCGATGCCACAGACCCGCTTCGTGACGCGTAAAGCGCTGGCGCTGGGCCTGAAGCCGATCGTCGTCGTCAACAAGATCGACCGTCCGGGCGCGCGCGCCGAATGGGCGATCAACCAGACGTTCGAACTGTTCGACAAGCTGGGCGCCACCGACGAACAGCTCGACTTCCCGGTCGTGTTCGCATCGGCCCTGAACGGCTACGCCAGCCTCGATGCGGAAGTGCGCGAAGGCGACATGACCCCGCTGTTCGAAGCCATTCTCAAGCACGTTCCAGTGCGCGACGACAATCCGGACGGCCCGCTGCAGATGCAAGTGACCTCGCTCGATTACTCCTCGTACGTCGGCAAGATCGGCATTGGCCGCATCTCGCGCGGCCGCATCAAGTCGGGCCAGGACGTCATCGTCCTGAACGGTCCTGATTCGACCCCGATCAAGGGCCGCATCAACCAGGTTCTGAACTTCAAGGGCCTCGAGCGCGTGCTGGTCGACGAAGCCGTTGCCGGCGACATCGTCCTGATCAACGGTATCGACGAAATCGGCATCGGTTCGACCATCTGCCAGCCGGACACCCCGGATGCGCTGGAAATGCTGACCGTCGACGAGCCGACCCTGACCATGAACTTCATGGTCAACAACTCGCCACTGGCCGGCCGCGAAGGCAAGTTCGTCACCAGCCGCCAGCTGCGCGACCGTCTGGACCGCGAACTGAAAGCCAACGTTGCCCTGCGCGTAGCGCCGACCGACGACGACACGATTTTCGAAGTCTCGGGCCGCGGCGAGCTGCACCTGACGATTCTGATCGAAAACATGCGTCGCGAAGGCTTCGAGCTGGCCGTATCGCGTCCACGCGTGGTGTTCAAAATGGTCGATGGCGTGCGCCACGAGCCGTTCGAGCAACTGTCGGTTGACGTTGAAGAAGCCAACCAGGGCGGCGTCATGGAAGAACTGGGCCGTCGCCGTGGCGACCTGCAGAACATGGAATCGGATGGCAAGGGCCGTGTTCGTCTCGAATACAAGATTCCTGCGCGTGGCCTGATCGGCTTCCAGGGCGAATTCATGACCCTGACCCGCGG
Organism: Massilia scottii; assembly: GCF_030846495.1. Taxonomy (NCBI): domain Bacteria; kingdom Pseudomonadati; phylum Pseudomonadota; class Betaproteobacteria; order Burkholderiales; family Oxalobacteraceae; genus Massilia; species Massilia scottii. The sequence continues at coordinate 104,042 of NZ_JAVCWM010000018.1, forward strand.
CACCGGCCTGATGAGCCACGTGTTCGACGAATATGCACCGGTCGACAACTCGAAAGGCGAAATGGCTGGCCGTCGCAACGGCGTGCTGATCTCGCAGGACGATGGCGCAGCGGTTGCTTACGCAATCTGGAAACTGCAGGACCGCGGCCGCATGTTCGTGGTTCACAACGACCCGGTGTACGAAGGCATGATCATCGGCATTCACTCGCGCGACAACGACCTGGTCGTCAACCCGATCAAGGGCAAGCAGCTGACCAATGTGCGTTCGTCGGGTACCGATGAAGCGGTGCGCCTGGTACCGCCAATCCAGATGTCGCTCGAATATGCGGTGGAATTCATCGCCGACGACGAACTGGTTGAAATCACGCCTAAATCGATCCGTCTGCGCAAGCGCTACCTGAAAGAGCACGAGCGTAAAAAAGCTGGCCGCGATTCCGCGTAATTGACGCGTACGGAGTGCCCCGCATTCCGTAGCGACAACGCCTTTCCTCGGGCTTGCATCCACATGATGCGGGTCTGAGGGAAGGCGTTTTGCATTTCAGCACACCGGGGTCAGACCTCCGACTCGAAATATTTCTTAACCGGGGTCAGAGCTCTGACTCGAAACATTGCAGAAAGAACATGCATGTCCTACCCGTATTTAAGCGATGTCATCAGGGACTTCACCGGCATCGACCTGCCGCTGCCGATTGCCACCTTCGGCCTGCTGGTTGCCTGCGCCATCATGGCCGGTGCCGAGTGCCTCAAACGCGAGCTGGCGCGGCTGTACGCGGCCGGCCGCATCGGTCCGGCACACAAGCGCGTCAAGGGGGACGATGGGGTGGTGAGCGAGGTGGCGGTGCCGCCGCAGGACATCGTCAACGATCTCGCCTTTGTCGTGGTGCTGGTGGGCGTGGTCGGCGCGCGTCTGTTCCACATCCTGGAGCATACCGATCAGTTCATGGCAGATCCGTGGAGCATGATTTTCAGCCGATCCGGCCTCAGCGTGTTCGGCGGACTGATCCTCGGTACGGTGGCCGGCGTGATCTGCATCCGGCGCTGGAAGTTGCCGATCCGCCCGCTGCTCGACGCGGTGGCGCCGGCCATGATGCTCGGTTACGCGCTCGGCCGCGTCGGCTGCCAGGTCTCCGGCGACGGCGACTGGGGCACGGCGGCGAACATGGCGCTCAAACCCGACTGGCTGCCGACCTGGTTCTGGGCGCAAACCTACGACAACAATATCTTCGGCGAAGTGCTGGCGGCGCCGGGCGTGTATCCCACCTCGGTGTATGAAACGGTGATGGCGCTGGCCTGTTTCGCGCTGCTGTGGAAACTGCGCAAGCACGCTTTCCGGAGCGGCTGGCTGTTTTCGGCGTACCTGGTGCTGGCGGGGCTGGAGCGCTTGCTGATCGAGCAAATCCGGGTCAATCCGGTGCTCGACTTCGGCGCTATTCAAGCAAGCCAGGCCGAGATCGTCGCGGTGGCCCTGGCGCTGGCCGGGCTGGCGGGATTGGCAATGCTGAGCCGTCGCACGGACGCTGCGCAGAGCCAGGCTCCGGCCGTACCCGCACCCTAGCAAAAGTGCAAAACCCGCCTCAGCGGGTTTTGCAATGTTTCGAGTCGGAGGTCTGACCCCGGTTAAGAAATGTTTCGAGTCGGAGGTCTGACCCCGGTTAAGAAATGTTTCGAGTCGGAGGTCTGACCCCGGTTAAGAAATGTTTCGAGTCGGAGGTCTGACCCCGGTTAGGAAATGTTGCGAATGAAAGCGCTGGCGCCGGTGGGTTTAGTGCAGGCCGAGCAGGGCGAGCACGCGCTCGCGGCTGATGCCGACCAGCGCCGAGGTCAGCGCCAGCAGCGATTCGTAGTTCGGCGTGCTGGCGGTGTCGGCGAAATCCTGCGCCATCACTTCGATGTCGGCCGCCGGCGGCTGGTTGGCGGCGGCGCGGCTGGCCGCCGCACTGAGCGCCTGGCTGGCCGCATCCTGCGAGCGCTGCACCTGCGAGAGCGCTTGCACCACTTCATGCAAACTCTGGCGCAGGGCGTCGCTGTTGTCGGCGCCCCATTGCTGCGGCATGATGACGTCGGTATCGGCTTCCACCGCGACCCGTCCCACACCCTGGATCGAGAGCGAATCGCGCACCATCGGCCAGGCCGACTCGGGCGTGCTGAAGACCAGCGCGCCGCTGCCGTCGGCGCTCACGCGCATATTGGCCGGGGCCAGCGCGCGGTCGAAGCGCACCACGATGTCGTCGCGCGTCATGGACGGGTCGACCGCCACCGTCAGCGGCTGGGTGTTGCTGCCCACCGAAAACGACAGCGATTGGCCGGCCCCGGCGGTGAGCATGTCGAGGTTCAGGCCCTTGATGCGGAAGCGCTGGCTGGCCGGTTCCGGGCTGCTGAAGTTCAGGCGCGCGTCGACGCTGCCGCCGCTCGCCTGGCGCCGCTTGTCCATGGTCGCGCCGAGCTGGCGCAGATGGGCTTCGATGGCGCCGCTGTCGCCGCGGCGCGAGCTGAGTTTGGCGCTCAGTTCGCCCTTGAGCGCCTGCAGCTGGCCGGCCACCTGTTCCAGGAAATCGAGCGCCTGCTGGGCGCTGGCGACATCGCCCTGCAGCTGATGGTCGACCTTGGCCAGGCCGCGCCGCAAGGGAGCGGCCGCGACCGGCGTCGGCGCCACCGGAGTCAGCTGGGGCGGACGTCCGGGCGTGGCGCCCGGGGCCGCCTCGCTGCGCACGCCGGTGCCGTTGGCGCCGGCCGGGCCGCTGGTACTGCCGGTGGTGGGACGGATCGCTTCCATGGCGTTACAGCGCCGCGAACAGGGACAGGTTGCCTATCTTCGCATAGGCCTTGTAGGTCGCTTCCAGCGCACTGGTGTAGCCGTTGAGCTCGGTCGCGGCGAGGCCGTAGTCGAGCTGGCCGATGTCGGTCAGCGCCATCTGGTTCGACAGGCTCACATTGCTGTGATTTTCGTCGAGCGTGTTGAGGATGTTCTGCGAGCCGCCCAGCACGGCAATCTTGCCGGAAATAAGGTCGAGCGCGGTGTCGAAGCCGTCCAGGTTGGCCGCGAGGGTGGCCCGGGTGGCCGGGTCGTTGGCGCTGGCGCCCGGCGCGCCGAGCGCGGCCAGGGTCATGTCGAGCTGGTTGAGCAAGGTGTCGATGCCGCTCATGTTGCCGTTCGCAACCTGGGTGATGCCATTGCCGACCACCACGGTCTGGTCGTTGGTGTTGCCGGCGTAGCTGTAGCGCGAACCGATCGCGGCGGCCGCGTTGTAGGCAATCGGGGCGGTGCCGGTCTGGGTGCCGGAAAACACGTAGCGCCCTTCCTGGTCGATCGAATTGGCGCTGTAGAGCAGGCTTTCGCGCAGGGCGGTCAGCGGCGAGACCATGGCGGCCAGGTCGGCCGGGGCGTTGCCGCCGTCGGACGACCAGACCAGCAGGTCGCGCCCCTGCATCATGTCGTTGACCATGCTGCCGAGGTAAGCTTCGTTCTTGGTCAGGCGGATCTTGAGCGCGGCGATGTTGGCGCGGTACTGGGTCACGTCGGACTCCTCGCGGTGCAGGCGCGACATGCGCACCGTGTCGACCGGGTCGTCCGACGGCAGCAGGATGCGGGTACGGCTCGACATCTGCTGGTTCACGTGGCTGATGCGCTCCTGGTTCAACTGAAGCGAGATATTCATCGTCGCTTGATACTGGCTGGTGGCAATGCGCATACGTTTCTCCTTAACCCATCATGGCCAACGTCGCATCGAACAGCGAATTGGCAACCGACATTACTTTCATGTTCGCCTGGTACATATTCTGGTACTCGACCAGATTGACCGCTTCTTCATCCTTGTTCACGCCGCTGGTCGAGGTCCAGTCGTCCATCGCATGGTTGCGCATGGTCTCGGCGGTGGCCAGGGCCACCCGGTTTTGCTGGCTGTCGACGGCGAGCTTGCCGACCAGCTGGGAATCGGTGTCGCTGATCAAGACCGATCCGATCCCGCTGATGGTGACCGGCTGCTTTTTGATGTCGATCAGTTTTTGCAGGTTGCCGCTGTCGCCCGGGGTATTATCGCCCGAAAACGCGAGGTCGGCGGTCTGGTAGCCGGCCGTGACCTGCAGCATGTTCGACGGGCTGCCCGGGGTGAACACGAACATCGGGCCGCCGGCCGCGCCGCCGCTGGTGTAGCCGGCCGCCAGCTGGGTGTTGACCTTTTGCGCCAGCTGCTGGGCCAGGTCGGACACGCCTTGCTGCATCGGCAGCAAAATGTCGCGTTCGTACAGGCCGAGGCCGCCGAGCTGGGCGCCCACGCCAGCCTTGTCGAGCTGGAACGAGGAGCCGGCGAAGTCGACCCGCAGGTTCTGGGCCGCGCCGCCTTCGGCCACCAGGGTGGCGGCGATGTCGCCGATCACCAGCGCCTGGCCGGTCTTGAGCGAGATGCTGCGCGTGCCGTCGGGCTGGTCGGTCACTTCCAGGCCCACCTGGGTCGACAGGGCGTCGATGGCCAGGTCGCGCGCGTCGACCAGGGTCGAGGTGCTGCTGCCGGAAGCGCTGGCCAGGCCGATCTGGCGGTTCAGGTTGGCGATGGTCTGGATCGAGGCGTTGGCCGACGCCACAATCGCGCCGCGCTGGTCGCGCAGCGATTGCAGCTGGCCGTTGTACAGGTTGTTCATGCTGTTGAAGCGCTGCGCCATGGAGCCGGCGGCGGTCAGCACTTGCTGGCGCAGCGGGGTCGAGGTCGGGTCGACGCCGGCCACCGCGTTCAAGGCCTGGAAGAACTTGTCGACGCCGTTGCTCAGCCCGGCGTCGTTGTCGCCCATCACCCGTTCGAGCTGGGTCAGGTAAGGCTGGGTCTGGGAATACTGGCCGACGCCGGAGGCGGCGCGCCACAGTTGCTGGTTCTTGTAGCCGTCGCTGAAGCGCAGCAGGGAATTGACCTCCACCCCGTTGCCGGCCGAACGGGTGCCGAACTGCGGACCGACCGCGGTCAGCAGCGCCGACTGGCGCGTGTAACCTTTGGTTTGCAAGTTTGCAATGTTCTGGCTGGTTGCCTGCAGCGCGAGTTGGGAAGCCAGGGCGCCGCTCAGGGCGTTGTTCATGATGCTCATGGTGTCACTTCTTTCTCGATGGGCCGGCAAGATGGGTCGTCATACCTACAAGGCGACCGTTTACTTGCCGCCATTAAATTTTTTGGTGCGAAGTTTTCAGCGGAGTTTGCAGCGAAGTTTGCAGCGGAGCTTGCGGCGCGCTCTGCGCCGGCGTTTGCGGCGCGGCCGCCGGCAGCAGCTGGCGCAGGATGGCGTCGGCCACGCCGAAGGCGCGCTGCTGCGCCATTTGCCCGGCCATCATGTTGTCGGCCATGTCTTGCATGTCGCGGTTGACCGGGTCCTTGAAGACGCTGTCGTCGTCGGCCATGGCACGCGTGCCGCTGCGCATTTGCTGCAGCATATTGCCGATAAAGAAACTTTCGAATTCGATGGCGGCCTTGGTGGCTTTCGCCACGAACAGCGGATCGGCGGCCGGGGCGACAGCGGCCTCGTGGCCGGGGCCCATGCCGGCACGGTTGAGCTTGGTGGTCAGGTCGAGTGGATTCATGGCAGCAACTCCTTAAATGACAACCAGTTCGCCTTCGATGGCGCCGGCCTGGTCGAGCGCCTGCAGGATCGCCATGATGTCGTCGGGGGTGGCGCCGAGGCTGTTGACGATGTCGATGATGGTTTGCAGCTTGGCGCTGGCGGGCCACTTGAACATGGCGCGCCCGGCGCCCTGGTCGACCGACAGCTTCGATTGCGGGGTGACGGCGGTGCGCCCGCCCGAAAACGGGCCGGGCTGGCTCACGGCCGAGCTTTCGGCGATCACCACCTTGAGCGAGCCGTGGGTGACGGCGGCGGCCTTGACGCGCACGCCTTCGGCGATCACCACGGTGCCGGTGCGCGAATTGAACACCACTTTCGGCACGTCGGTGCCGACGTCGATCGACAGCGCCTGCAGCTTGGCCATGAAGGCCACGCGCTCGGTCGGGTTGGCCGGGGCGATCACCTGGATGCTGGCGCCGTCGGCCGTGGTGGCGAGCGGCCCGAAGCGGCGGTTGATGGCTTCGACGACATTGGTGGCGGTCTCGAAGTGCGGCGCTTTCAGGCGCAGCATGACTTCGGCGCGGGTCGAGAAATCGCTGCCGATTTCACGCTCGATGTTGGCGCCGTTGGGAATGCGTCCGCCGGTCGGGGTGTTGACGGTGACGCTCGAGCCGCTCGCGCCGGTGGCGTTCAGGCCGCCGACCACCACATTGCCCTGGGCCAGGGCATAGACTTCATTGTCGGCCGCGCGCATCTGCGTGAGCAGCAGCACGCCGCCGCGCAAGCTCTTGGCGTCGCCCAGCGAGGAGACGTTGACGTCGATCGGCTGGCCGCGCCGGTAGCCGGGCGGGAACACGGCGCTGACCATGACCGCGGCCACGTTCTTGTTCTTCGCTTCGGCGCCGTCGGGCAGCTTGACGCCGAACTGCTTGAGCATGTTGACCACCGACTGGCTGGAAAACTTGACCTGGCTGCTGTCGCCGCTGCCGTTCAGGCCGACCACGAGGCCGTAGCCGACCAGCGGATTGTCGCGCACGCCTTCGACGCTGACCAGGTTGCGCAGGGTTTGCGCGGCCGAGGCCGTGGTCGGCAAGGCCAGGCAGGACAGCAGGGCCAGGACGGAAAAGGGGAGGGCGAGGCGGCGCAGGAAAGCGGGTGATTGCATGGTGATTCCTTAGAACGGCACGAACGTCGCGGCGTTTAAAACGGCATCCAGGGGCCGAGGAAGAAACGGGTCAGCCAGCCAGGCTCATTGGCATTGGCCAGGGCGCCCCGGCCCGAGTAGCTGATCTGGGCATTGGCCACGCGCAGCGACGAGACCTGGTTGTCGGCGTCGATGTCGGCGGCGCGCAGGAAGCCCTTGAGGCGCACGAATTCCTCGCCCTGGTTCAGGGTCAGGCTTTTTTCGCCGGCCACGCGCAGCAGGCCGTTGGGCAGCACTTCCTGCACGATCACGGTCAGCGCGCCGGACAGGGCGTTCTGCTGGGTGCTGGTGGCGTCGCCCTCGAAGCCGCGTTCGGCCGACAGGTCGATGCCGGCTTTCGGGAACGTCTTGCCGAGCAGGATAGGCGGCGTCACGCCCACGCTCGACTCCTTGCTGATGCTGGTGCCGGCGCGCTTGCTGGCCTGCGTGGTTTCCTGCAGGATCACGGTGACCACGTCGCCGGTGCGGAAGGCCCGGCTGTCGGACGTCAATGGCACCGCGTCGGCGTTGAACACGCCGCCCGACAGGCCGCCGCGCGCTTGCGCGCGCGGCAGCGGCGCGGTTTCCTCGGCCATCGCGCGCGGTGGCGGCTGGCCGCTGCTGGCGCAGCCGGCCAGCACTGCCAGCGCAAACAAGGCGGCCGCCGCTTTCATCAGCGGGCCGCCTGGGCCAGGTACTGCAGCATGTTGTCGGCGGCCGAGAGCACCTTGGTGTTCATCTCGTAGGTGCGCTGGGCGGCGATCATGTCGACCATTTCCTCGACCACCTGGACGTTCGAGCCTTCCAGCGCGCCCTGCTTGAGCTTGCCGAAAGCGCCATCGCCCGGACGCCCTTCGGCGGCGGCGCCGCTGGCCGGCGTTTCCGAGAACAGGTTTTCGCCGAGTGCCAGCAGGCCCGTCGGGTTGACGAAGTTCGACAGGGTCAGCTGGCCCAGTTCGGACGGCGTGGTGCTGCCGGCGATGGTGGCCGAGACCATGCCGTTTTCACCGATGGTGATCGCGGTGGCGTTGTTCGGTACCGTAATCTGCGGCACCAGCGGCAAGCCCTGGGCATTGACCAGGGTACCGGTGGCGTCGACCTGCAGCTGGCCGGCGCGGGTGTAGGCCGGGTCGCCGTTCGGGCGGCGCACTTGCAGAAAGCCATTGCCGGAAATGGCCACGTCGAGCGGCTGGCTGGTCGTTTGCAGGCTGCCGTTGGTGAACACTTTCTGGGTGCCCAGCAGGTGCGTGCCGTTACCGAGCTGCACGCCCGATGGCGACAGGGTATTGTCTGCGCGCTGGGCGCCCGGCTGCTGGTCGATCTGGTAGAACAAGTCCTCGAACACGACACGGTCGCGCTTGAAGCCGACGGTGTTGACGTTGGCCAGATTGTTGGCGATCGCCTGCAGTTTGGCGTCCTGGGCTTGCACCCCGGTTTTGCTGATCCACATTGCTGGATTCATGATCTTTTCCTTTTACGTGTTGGGGGGCGCGTCAGGCGCCGAGCAGGCGATTGCCCACTTCATTCATGGTGTCGCTGGCCTTGAGCAGCTTCATCTGCATCTCGAAGCTGCGGTTCAGGCTCATGGTGGCGACCATTTCTTCGACCGCCGACACATTGCTGCCTTCCAGGTGGCGCCCGCGCACGGTCACCGTTTCGTCGGCCGCCAGCGGCTGGCCGCTGCGCGAGACGATCAGCCCGCCTTCGTTCTTGGTCACTTCGCCGGCTTCGGCGTTGACCAGGCGCAGCTTGTCGATCACCTGCATGTCGGTCGTTCCCGGTGCCAGCACCGAAATCGAGCCGTCCGCGCCGATGGTGAGCGCGTTATGCGGCGGCAGCACCACCGGGCCGCCTTCGCCCAGCAGCGGATGGCCGTTGACCGAGAGCGCGCCGTCGGCATCGATACTGATGGCGCCGGCGCGGGTATAGGCTTCGCCACCCTGCCACTGGACCGTCAGGTAACCGTTGCCGGTGATGGCCACATCGAGGTCGCGACCGGTTTCCTTGACCGGACCGGAGCGGGCCGACACGGAGTCGGACTGCATCCGCACATAGTGGCGGTCGTCGAAGCCCGCGCCGCCCAGCGCTTGCGTCGACGACATTTCGAGGTTGGCGCGAAAGCCCGTCGTGTCCATGTTCGCCAGATTGTTGGCGTGGACCTGCTGGGCCTTCAGCGCGCGTTCGGCGCCGCTCAATGCTGTAAAGATCAATTTATCCATGTTGCTCCCTCAATGAATTCAGTATTTCCGTGCAGATACTTATAGTGCCTGCATTAAGGATTGAATCATCTGATTTTCTGTTGAAATCACCTTGGAATTTGCCTGATAGTTGCGCTGTGACGTCATCAGGCCCACCAACTCTGACGTAATGTCAACATTCGAGCGTTCCAGCGCGCCGGTATTGAGCTTGCCGGCCAGGCCGCTGCCCGGGGTGCCGTACAGGGCCGCGCCGGACGCGGAATTGGCGGTCCAGCTGGTGTCGCTGACCGAGGTCAGCGAACCTTCGTCGGCGAAGGTGGCGATGGCCACCGTGCCCACCACCTGCTGCTGCTCGTTGCTGTACTTGGCCAGGACGGAACCGTCGGTGCCCATTTCGACGCCGATGAAGGTGCCGGAAGCATAGCCGTCGGTGCTGTTGGTGGTGGTGATGGCTTCGCCGGCGAACTGGGTGGTGCCTGCGTAGTTCACGTCCAGCGTGATCGGGGCCGAGCCGTTGGTCGGGGTGATGTTCAGGGTGGTCACGGGCGGCACCGGCGGCAGCTGGCCCATGTTGTCGAACGCCAGGGCGGTGGTGGTGGCCAGCGGCGCGCCGCCGTCGACCGTGTAGTGCACGGTCATGTTGGTGCCCGCACCCTTGACGAAATACTGCGACAGGGTGTGCTGGCTGCCCAGCGAATCGTAGACCACCGATTGCTTGGCCATGTTGTAGGACGAGGCGTTGGCCGGATCGAAGGCGGCGGCCGGGGTCACCCAGTCGTTCGACAGGTTGCCGACGTAGTTGACCTTGGTGCTGGCGACGGCTGGAATCTGGCCGGTCGGCACGGTGATATTGCCCATCACGCCCAGCGCGCTGCTGCCCTTGACGGCGGCGTAGCCCTGCACCGAGCGGCCGTTGCTGTCGACCAGGAAGCCATCCTTGTTGGCCGAGAAGATGCCGACGCGGCTGTAGTTGACCACGCCCTGGCTGTCGCGGCTGACAAAAAAGCCACGGCCGTCGATGGCGGCGTCGAGGCTGCGGCCGGTGGTGGTCACGCCACCGTTGAGGCCAATGCTCTGGGTCATCGAACCGACTTCGACGCCGGTTGCCTGGGAACCGGCATACATCGAGGAAAAGTTGGCGCGGGTGCTCTTGAAGCCGTAGGTGCCGGCGTTGGCGATATTGTTACTGACTGCCTCGAGCTGGGTGTTGATCGACTGGATGCCCGACAATGCGATTTCGAAACTCATGATGGTCTGCCTTTAATTTGCGGTGGAGGAGTTGGCGGCCGCCAGCGATGCGCCGGACTTGCCGTTGAAGCCAGTGACGGACGACGGCGCAACATCGCCGATTCCTGCCACCTTGAGGACCACACCGCCACCGGCCGACATGCGCACGCTGTCCAGGCGGCCGATGACTTCGATGGCGTCGAGCGCACCAGCGCTCGTTTGTACTTTGATATCGTATTTCCCAGGCGCCAGACCAAGCGCGACCGGATCGATGGAAAACGTTTGCGGACCCGAACCGCGCGAACCGAGCTGTACTTCGCGCTTGACGCCGTCGGGGCCAAGCAGGGTCACCGTATTGGTGGCGCTGGCCGCGCCCAGGGTGATGCTGGCCTTGAGCGGCGTGCCGTCCAGGCGCACGCTGTTGGTCTTGACGGTGATGTCGGAGCCGACCTGGGCGCCCAGGGCCAGGGTCTGGATGCTCTCGAGCACGCTGGCGCTGGCGCTGTTGAGCTTGGCGAGGCTTTGCATCGCCTCGGTCTGGCTCAGCTGCGAGAGCTGGTTGACGAACTGCGACGGATCGCTCGGCTCCAGCGGATCCTGGTTGCGGATCTGCGCCACCAGCAGCTTGGTGAACATGTCCGCCGTTTCGCTGGCCGGGGCCTGGCCGACGATGGTGTTGGCATTGCCGGCAGCCTGGTTATTGGCGCCGTTGAGGTTATTGGTGATCATCGGATCAGCCTTCGCCGAGTCGCAGCAGGCCCGCTTGCATCGACTTGATGCGTCCCAGGACTTCCACATTGGTTTCAAAGGCACGCGAGGCCGACATCATGTCGGTCATCTCGGCCACCTGGTTGACGTTCGGGTAGAACACCATGCCGTCGGCATTCGCCACCGGATTGCCCGGCTCGTAAGCCTTGCGCAGCGGTTCGGCCGATTCGACCACGTCGAGGACCTGGACCCGGCTGCCGGCGCCGAGCTTGCCGGCACCGCCGTCGAGCATGGCGGCGAACACGGGTTTGCGGGCACGGTAGGTTTCGCCTTCCGAGCCGGACACCGAATCGGCGTTGGCCAGGTTGCTGGCGATGGTATTGAGGCGCACCGACTGCGCCGCCATGGCCGAACCTGCAATTTGGGAAATGTCTTTAAAGCTCATGATTATTGTCCTGCGATGGCTTTGGCCAAACCCTTGAGCCGCATGTTCACGAAGGTCAGGCTGGTCTGGAAATCGGATGCGTTTTGCGAGAACGCGGCTTGTTCGACGCCGATTTCGACGGTGTTGCCGTCGGCGCTAGGGTGGTAAGGGACCCGGTACAAAGCGGCCTGGTCATCGGCGCCCAGGCCCGGCATCTCCGACTCGGTCTCGATTCGCTGCTGCAGCATGGCACCGAAGTCGACGTCGCGTGCCGTGAATCCCGGCGTGTTTTCGTTGGCGATATTGGCGGCCAGTACGCGGGTGCGGTCGGCGCGCAGATGGAGCGCGTCGGCGTGCACGCCAAGTGCCTTTTGGAAATCAATCGACATGAAGCTTCCTCCGTGAATGAACTGCAGTGTGAATCTGGTTAAAATGACGCTGTGCGGCGTTCCTTGCGTCGTGCGCAACGTTTGCCAAGGTGCTACTTATGTCTGAAGTCCGCCGCGCCACCAGCGCTTTGTTACTGCCATTAACGGCCGCTGCACTGATTTCATTAGCCGGGGGCAACACAAACGCTGCCGACATATCGATCACGGCCAGGCTGGAGCAGGCTGCGCACGAGCAGCTGGCGCGCCAGGCCGACACTGCCGGCTTGGCGGAACCGCAATTTACTGTCAACGTTGCAACACCGCGCGCGGCCCCGCCATGCGCCAAACCGGTCAACATCGAAGCGGTCGACACGCGCACGCCGGCGCGCATGCGCTTTGCCGTGCTGTGTCCCGACGCCGGCGGCTGGAAATATGAATACGTGCTGCGCGCCTCGGTCAGCGCGCTGGTGGCCGTTACCGCCGCGCCGGTCGCGGCCGGGCAGATGCTCACGGCGCAGGACGTCACACTGGAGCGGCGCGATGTGACCACCTTGAGCGACGCCATCGGCTCGGCCGAAGCGGCCACCGGACAAGCGTCGCGGCGCTCGCTGCGGGCCGGCGAAGTGCTGCGCCAGGCACAGCTGAGCGCGCCATTACTGGTCAAGCGCGGCGAGCCGGTGGTGATGCTGGCGCGCTTCGAGGCGATCGAAATCAGCACGTCCGGCGAAGCGCTCGACGCCGGCGCCTTGCATGCGCTGGTGCGGGTGCGCAACCTGGCCAACGGCCGGGTGGTGCGCATGCGCGTGATCGCGGCCGGCACGGTCGAGCCGGTCGAGATGCCGCGCCCGGCGCAGCCGTGATTCATTCCGACGCTCCCTGCAGGCGGGCGGCCAGGCGGGTCAGCTTGGCGGCGTAGGCCGGATCGGTGGCGTAACCGCCCTTGGCCAGGCCCTCGGCAAAGGCGCGCGCATCGTTGCCGGTGCCGATGGCGGCGGCGTAGCGCGGATTGTCGAGCAGCACCTGGGCGTAGTCGCGGAACGCGGCGCCCTGGTCCGGATAACTGCGGAAGCGCTCGGTTTTCTTCACGGCGGCGCCGTGTTCGTATTCGGTGGTGGCGTTGTCGGCCACCTCGCCCTGCCAGCTGGCACCGGCCTTGATGCCGAACAGGTTGTGGGTGGTGGCGCCTTCGGCCTGGCGCAGCGGACGCTGGCCCCAGCCCGATTCGAGCGCGGCATGGGCCGACACCAGCTGCGGCGCCACGCCCAGGCGTTCGCCGGCTTGGCGGGCCCATGGCGCGATCTGTTCCAGGAAAGCCTGTTGCTCGGAACCGTCGGCAAAGGCGCCGCCGACCGTGCTTGGGGCTACCTCGGCGTCCTGCAGGCGCGCCTGCAGCATGCGGCCCTGCGGACTGAGCATGGAAGCGCCGCTGTCGGCGCTGCCCTGGCTGATGAAATCGGCAATCTCGTTCTGCATCGAGCTGTAGACGCCGCCGAAGCCGGCGCCGCCGCCCACGGCCGCCATCGGGCGGGTGGACTGGGTCGGCGTGGCCGGCGCGATGCTGGCGGTATGGAAATCAGCGTGCCTCATACAAGGTCTCCTCTCCGTGCAGCACACGCTGCATGATGGAAAATTGTTCGGTCAGCAATGCGCTGTTGCGAACATTCAAACGTTTGCATTCAAGTACCAGTTGCTCCAGCGATTGCCAGGCGGCGCTCAAGGCCTCGCGTTGCGGCGCGCCCAGGCTGGCGATCAGGGCCGCCATGTCGGCGCTGGCGCCGCACAGGGCGCGCACCAGCGATACGCGCTGCACGCGGCGCTGTTCCATCGCGTCGAGCTGCGGGGCCAGCTCGTCGGCCAGTCCGGCCAGCTCGGCGCTGCGGTGGCGCAGGGCGGCGTCGAACTGGCGCGCCAGCAGCGCCAGGATGGCCTGGCAGGCATCGATGTCGGCGCTCACGCCGGCGCTGAGCTTGCTTAGTGCCTGCTCGCGCGTCATGCGGCTCATCCCTGGCCTCCGTGGAAGCGTTCGATCAGGCCGGCCAGGCGGGCCGGGTCGAACGGCAATTCACCCTTGGCCAGGGCGTCGCGCAATTGCGACACGCGCTCGTGGTCGATCTCGGGCATGGCGGCCAGCGCGGCCATGGCCGGCTGCAGCACTTCCGATTGCAGGGCGCCGGACGGCGCGGCCACGCCGGCGCCGCTGGCCACTGGCGTCTTGACGTCGGACGCCACCGCGGCGCTGCTGCGCTGTACGGCCGATGCATCGGCGGACGCACCGCCAGCGGAGATTTTCATGCGTGGACCTCGGCTTTTCGATTGGATCGTCATGATTATTTGCCTTGGGCGTCGGCGCCATTGGCGTTCTTGACGCTTTTGAGTTTATTGCGCAGTTCCTCGACCGTCCCCCTGGTGCCGACCGCCGTTTCGGCGCCGACCTCGTTCTTGCCCGGCACGCCGAACATGGCGGCCACGGTACTGGCCTGGCTGTTGGTCAGGATCAGCAGTTCGATGCGGCGGTTCACGGCCGCGCCGGTATTGGACGGCTCGAACGGGGCGCGGTCGGCCATGCCCACCACCTGCAGCACGCTGTCCGGATTCATGGAACCGGCCAGCAGCTGGGAGCGGGCCGCCATGGCGCGCGCATTCGACAAGGTCCAGTTCGAGTTGCCATCCTGGTCGCCCGCATATTTGCGCGAATCGGTGTGGCCGACGATCAGCATCTGGTTTTCCATTTTTGCAAAGACCGGACCCATCTGGCGCATCAGGCGTCCGAAGCGATCGGTCGGCATGGCGCTGCCGAGCAGGAACATGCCCTGGCGGTCGGTGTCGTGCAGGGTGACGCGCAAGCCGTACGGGGTGATCACGGTTTCCAGGTTGTTCGACAAGCCCGCTTCCACGCTCATGGTGCCCAGCTGGCGCGACAGCACGGCCAGCTCGGCCGGCGAGTCGTAGCGCACTTTCGGGCCTTCGCCGCCGTTTTCCTTTTGCGAGGAGGTGCCGCTGTGGGGCATGGAGAAGCGCTCGATCAGGCTGCCGCGCGGGCCGCCGCCGATTTCGGGCTTGTTGCCCTGGCCGTCGGCGTAGCTGCCATTCTGCTCGCGCACCATGGCTTTCATGGTTTGCTGGTCGCGTGCCGCCATCAGCCACAGCACCAGGAACAGGGCCAGCAGCGCCAGGCAGAAGTCGGCGAAGGCGACTTTCCAGGCGCCGCCGTGGTCGTCCTCGTGCGCCTTGCCACGGCCGCGCACGATGATCGCCGCGTCGTGCTTGTCATGTTTATCATGCTGCTTTTGCACGCGGCTCTCCTGCACGGTCTGTGGCGCGGCGTTTCGGCGATGGCGATTCGTCGCCTTCGCCGCCCATGGCGTTGATCCAGCTTTCGAGCTGGGCGAACGTCGGCTTGATGTTGAGCTGCACCAGGCGGCGGCCGGCATCGATGGCCAGCAGGGCCGGTTTGCCGGCCACGTGGGTGACCAGAACGACTTTGACGCATTCCATGTTCGACGCTTCCTGGTTCACAAGCTGCTTCATCATGTTGCTGATCGGGTCGAGTACGCCGTAGCAGAAGAAAATACCGAGGAAGGTGCCGACCATCGCGGCGCCCACCTTGGCCGAGATCGCGCCGGCATCGGCCCCCTCGGCCACCGAGTTCATCGCCAGCACGATCCCGAGCACCGCCGCCAGGATGCCGAATCCGGGCATCGCTTCGGCAATCTTGTGCAGCGACTTGGACGGCTGCACCAGCTCTTCGTGAATGGCTTCCAGTTCCTGCTCCAGTACGCCTTCGAGCTCATGGGCATTGATTTTTCCCATGGCCATTAAACGGAAATTATCGACAATAAACGCCAAAAGTTTAGGCTCTTCCAGCACTAAAGGGTAACGCTGGAACAAGGGGCTCGACGCGGGATCTTCCACGTGCGCATCGAGCGCTTTCAAGCCACCTGCCGCGGTCTGCAGCAATTCATACATCAACAACAACAACTGGCGCTGGAACTCGGAACCTTGCTTCTTGCGCACGATAATCTTGCGCAGCTGGGTCGTCAGTTCCTTGAGCACATGGTTGGGGTTGCCCAACACCAGTGCACCGGCGCCGCCGCCGGCGATGATCAGGATCTCGACCGGGTGCCAGATGGCCTCGAAGGTGCCGCCCATGAGCACGAATCCGCCGAAAATACAGCCGAGAACGATGGCAATGCCGACTAGTTGCTGCATGTTAAATTCCTTTGGTAAGTCGTGATGTGCGAAAGAAGCGGGTAAAACATGTCCTGATCAGCCTTTGAGGGCCGCTTTCATCTTGGCCAGCGCCGCCTTGTTGAGCTGGCAGACGCGCGCGTCCGACAGATCCAGCACGGCGGCCACTTCCTTGTAGCTCAGTTCAAATTCGTAAATCATCTGGATCACGCGCTGTTCGCGCTCGTCGAGGGCCATCAGGGCCTGTTCCAGGCTGTGCTTGACCATGAACTGCTCTTCCGGGCCGGGCGCGCTGTGGGCCCGTTCAGCGGCTTCCTGCAGCACGTCGTCAAAGCTGAGCAGCAGCTCGGCGCCATCGTCGAGCTGGTATTGCACGTAGGCTTCGGGTGTGAGACCCAGCGCGGCGGCCGCTTCCTGGTCGTTCGGCTCGCGCCCGAGCGAACGGGTCAGGGCGCGCACCTGGTCGCGCATCTTGTGGCTATCCTGGCGCACCGCGCGCGGACGCCAGTCCTGGCGCCGCAGCTCGTCGAGGATGGCGCCGCGGATGCGCAAGGAAGCGAAGCTGCCGAAACCGGCGTCCGGCATGCCATAGCGGCGCAGCGCTTCGAGCAAGCCCATCAGGCCGATCTGTTCCATGTCTTCGCGCCCCATCACGCCCGAGACCTGGGCGTTGAGCTGGCGCACGATGCGCTTGACCAGCGGCGCGTAGGCCACCAGCTGGCGCTGTTCTTCGCGGGCGTCGAGCACGGGGGCGTATTCGGCCACCTGGGCGGCGCCGTAAGCGCCGCCGTACTCGCTGGCGTGTTCACCTGGCACGCCATGGGCGTGCGCGTTGCCGCCCATGTAGCTGGCGGCGCTGCTGCAGTCGGTGTAATCGGCGTGATAGGCCACAGGATTCCCGGGTTGGCTATTCGATGATCAGTTTGCCGATCATGACTTCGGAGAACGGCTTTTCGAGCTTGTCCTTGTCATAAGTGGCGGCGAAAGTGCTGTTGATCTGCTCGGCGTACTGCTCGACCGTCAGGGCCTGGGCCGCGCTCATGGTGTGCGCCGACAGGGCGCGCACGGCCACGCTGCGCAGCATCGGCAGGTCATCCTTGACCTTCTTTTCCTGCTCGGCCGTGGTCGACAGCACCAGGTCGGTCGAAATGTAGTGGGCCTGGGTTTCGCCGGGGCTACGGCGCAGCATGACGATGACCTTGTCGAGCGAGACGTAGCGCGCCGGCTTTTTCTTCGGCGCTTCCGATTCGGCGTGCTTGCCATCCTTGCCCGGCATCGGCTGCTTGAAGTACAGGGCCGCGCCGGCCCCGGCGGCGCCCAGGATGCCGATGACCACAAAAGCGACGATCAGTTTGGTGGTCTTTTTCATGCTGCATGCTCACGGCCGGACAGCGAGAACGTGGCCGACGGATGGCCCGCTTCGGCCAGCGCGCGGCCAGGATCGTTGTCATTGCTGTCGCGTTCAGGCTGGCGCTGGCGGCCTTGCTGTTCGCCAAAGGCGGCGCCGCTGCGCGGGGTTGCCGTAATGGTCACGGCGACATCGCTGAACTGGCGCTGGGCCAGGTCGGAACGCATGGCATCGCTGACGCTGTTGAGCTGGCGCCGCACTTCGCTGTGGGTGGCGCTGATGTTTACTTCCAGCGCGCCGCCGGCGGCGTGGCGGATCGCGATCTCGATGCGGCCCAGCTGCGGCGGATCGAGGCGGATCACGGCCTGGTCGATGTTGCGGCCCAGTTGCAGCTGCAGGCGCTCGCCCAGCGCGTCGCGCAGGGGCTGCTGCCAGTCGGCCGGGTTGGCCGGCAGTTTCACCTCCAGCGCAGCGGCCATGGCCGCGCCCTGGGACGCCAGCGCGTTGGCGCCGTTCATGACGTTGGCCGGCCCGGCGAGCGGCGCGTCGCTGCGCAGCACGGTGTCGACGGTGGCGGCGGCCAGCGGCTGGACCGTTGCTGCCACGCCGGCTTTCTGGGCTGCGGGAGCCGCTGCGCTGCCTGGCGTCGCGCTGTCGCCGGTGCGCACCGCTGCGCGCGGTGCCGGCGCGGCGGCCTGGGCTTGCGCCGGCAGGGCTACCGGAGCGGCTGCTGGCGAGCGGGCATCGGCGGCGCCGCTGTCGGTGGCGCTGTCGCTGGCGCCAGCGCTGCTGGCGGCGGCGGCCGGCGCGGCGCTGAAGGTGGACGAGACGGTGCTGGCCGGGGCCGCGGGCACGGCGGCGGCGATGGCGATGGCGGGTGCGGCCGGCATGGCCGGAGCCGGCGCGGCAGCCGGGGCCAGCGGGCTGGCAAAGCTGGCCGGGGCGCTGGCGCCAGCGGCCGGTGCGGCGCCGGCGACGGGCGCGGCCAGGGTGGCCGGCAGGCTGGACGGCATCGGCACGGCCGGCGCCAGGACGATGCCGAGCGGCAAGGTCATACTCATCGTCATGGCCGGCGTGGTGGCGTAATCGGGCGTGTCGACCGACACGGCGGGCGCGGCGCTATCGGGCAGGACGCCAGGCTCGGCCAGTCCGTCCGCCGGCGCGGCCTCGGCGCTGCCGGCCTCGCCTTCAGGGACGCTCACCTGGACGGCGGCGATGTCGAACATCAGCCAGCTGGCGAACGGCGCGGCGGCGTCGCCGCCAGGGGTGGCAGGGACGGCAGCGGCGGGCGCGGCGGCGCCAGTGGCGGCGGGGGAAGGGGTCAGGTTAGCGAGCATCATGGTTATGCCTGGTTACGTTCTGAATCAGTTTCATTGTCGAGGGCGTAAGCGATAAACCCGGCCTTGTTCGTGTGCATGTCGTGCATTTGCGCTCCCAGCAGTTCCAGCTCGGCGGCGCACAGGTCGGCTGCCTCGTCGTGCTGGGCGCGCAGCGCTTCCAGGGCACGCTTCTCAAGCGGGTTCCACGGGCCGCTGGCGGCCAGCACGCGCAGCTGGGTGCTCAGGGTGCCGACCGCGCGGTCGAGCGCGACCCAGTCGCGCGCGGCGCCGGCGCTGGCCAGGGCCGCCGTCAGGGCGTTCAGGGCGGCGCGCCTATCCATTGCGCGCCTGCACGCCGAGCCAGCCCTGGCGAATCGTGCCGAGAATGTCGACCACTTCGTCCAGCATCGCCGGGTCCATCTTGATGCCGGCCCCGTGCAGGCGGGCCGCGCAAAAGTCATACAGTCTTGCCAGGTTTTCCACCACGTCGCCGCCTTGTTCGAAGTCCAGCGAGCTGGACAGTCCATTGATGATCTCGACACATTTGTCGATGCTGACCGCCTTTTGCTCGTAGCGCTTGCCGACGATGTGGCCGCGCGCGCGGGCCAGTTCGTCAAGCAAGCCATCGGTCAGCAGCAAGACCAGCTCGACCGGTGATGCACGGGCCGTCTGAGCATCAAGGTTAACCGAGTGGTAGTCGCTGTAAGCGTCGGAATAGGACATCTTTTCCTCTCTTGATTAGGATTTGTCGCCGAACAGTGCGTCGAACATGGATGTGTTGGACGCCATCCGGCTTTGCAGTGTTTGCAACTGTGTAAATTGCATGAGATAGCGCTTGTAGGCGCTGTCGAACTGCTTGTCGAGCTGGTCCTGGCGCTTGACCAGGCTGGTCTGCAATTTGGTGTTCTGTTCCAGGCGCTGCTTGAGCTGGCCGTCGGTGCTGCTGCTCCATTCCTTCAGGTAGCTGTCGAGACTGCCGGCGATGCCGCTGCCGCTGCCGTTGACGCTGCTGCCGATGAGGGTGTCGAGGCCCTTCGGCGATACCCCGAGCTGGCTGGTCAGGCGCGTCGCGTTCAAGCTCAGGCTGCCGTCGCGGGCGGCGATGATGCCGTAGGCGGCCAGGCTGTCGGCGCCATTGGCGCCGCGCAGCATGCTCACCATGCGCCCTTGCAGCACGCGCACGCCGCCATCGTTGGCGAACACGCCGCCGGCCTGGCCCTTGGCCGGGTCGCCCGGCGCCACCATGGCATCGATCACGCCCTTGAGTTTGTTGTAATCGTCGACGAATTTCTGCACCTTGGCCACGGTGGCGGCGTTGTCGCTGGCCACCGTCAGGGTCACCGGCGCGTCGCCCGGTGCCTGGGCCTTGGCGAAGGTCATGGTCACGCCGTCGACGTTGGTAAACACGTTCGACGCTTGTTCGATCTTGGTGCCGGTGCCCTGGGCGCCGAGCCAGACGATGGCATCCTGGCCGGCCACGACTTGCTTGGCGTTGAGCGGATCGGACAGGGCGGTTTGCAGGCCGGCATTGTTGACCGCGGCGGTGTTGAGCGAAATATTGCCGGCCGCGCCAGTCGTTTTCGAGGTCAGCATCAGCTGGGTGACGCCGTTGACGGTGACGATCGAGGCCGATACGCGCCCGTTGTTGGTCGGCTCGGCATTGATGGCGGCCGCGATTTCGCGCGGGGTCAGGGTGGCGTTGCCGTCGCTGTTGGCGCTGGCCAGGTTGATGGTAAAGCCGGGCGCGCCGCCAAATTCGATGCCCAGGCTGCCGCCATCGGCCGCGCTGTCGGCCAGGCCGCTGTAGGACACCTGGTTGGCGGTGGCGACGCGTTCGACGAAAAAGCTGTAGCTGCCGGCGGTGGCGTTCACGCCCGCGCTGGCGCTGCCGACCGCGGTGTTGCTGAAGGTCGCGGCCTGGCTCAGCATGGTCTTGCCGGAGGTCAGCGCGGTGAGACTGCTCTGGTACGACGAAATCGCCGAGCGCAAGGAGGTGAGCGCCGAGGCGGCCGCGCTGGCTTGCCTGGTCTGGGACGTCAGGATGCTCTGGCGCGCCGAGGTGTAGTTGGTCGCCAGGCCCGTTGCGGTGGTGGCCGGATCGTAGGTGTTGCCAATGGTCGCCATCGTATTCTCCAGAGTGTCTTAAAGGTTAGCTTGCTATTACTTGCGATTACTTGCGGCCGGCCAGCCACGATTGCGTGGCCAGGTCGTCTTCGCGCTTGCGCTCGACCCGGTTTTGGGCCAGCGCCGCCACGCCTTTTTTCTGTTCCAGCACCTGGCCCAGCAATTCGCGCTCGCTCCAGGCGTCGTTCAGGGCGCGCTGCGACACGGCCATGGTCGCTTCGTGCAGGCTCAGGTCGGTGCGGTGATTGTCGGCCAGCGCGATCACGGCCAGCTTGTACTGGCCGCAGTTGAGCGCCAGCGCCAGCGGCAGCGCACCGCTGGCGCCGCTGCCGCTGGCCAGGCTGTCCAGGCGGGCCAGGTTGGCCTGGTAGCGCGCCTTGGTGGCGTGCTGGGCGGCCATGTCGGCCTGCAGCTTTTCCACCTTGCTGCTGCGCAGGCGGACCAGGGTGTCGAGGCTGTCGATCGTGCTCTTGATGGTCATGACATCATCGCTTCCAGTTGGGAAATGCATTCAGGCAAAGGCGCCGCTTCCCGCGTGCCCTGGCACAGGTAGGCGTCGATATGCGGTTCCAGGCGCACCGCGTGGTCGGTCACCGGATCGGCGCCCGGCACGTAGGCGCCCAGGGGAATCAGGTCGCGCACGCGGGCGTGGCGCGCCAGTGCGGCCTTGAGCTTGCGGGCGGCCAGCGCGTGCGGGACCGGGACCACCTGGGCCATGCAGCGGCTGATCGAGGCGGCCACGTCGATGGCCGGGTAATGGCCGCGTTCGGCCAGTTCGCGCGTGAGCACGATGTGGCCGTCGAGAATCGCGCGGGCGGTGTCGACCACCGGGTCTTGCTGGTCGTCGCCTTCGGCCAGCACGGTGTAGATGGCGCTCATGCTGCCGTGTTCGTGCTCGCCGTTGCCGGCGCTTTCGACCAGTTGCGGCAGGGCCGAGAACACCGATGGCGGATAGCCCTTGGTGGCCGGCGGCTCGCCCAGCGCCAGCGCCACTTCGCGCAGCGCCATGGCGTAGCGGGTGAGCGAATCGACCAGCAGCAGCACGTTCAAGCCCTGGTCGCGGTAATGGGCGGCGATCGCGTGGCACAGTTCGGTCGCGCGGATGCGCATCAGCGGCGATTCGTCGGCCGGGGCGATCACCAGCACGGCTTTTTTCAAGCCCTCGGGGCCGAGCGACATGTCGACGAATTCGCGCACTTCGCGCGAACGCTCGCCGATCAGGCCGACCACGACCACGTCGGCCACGGTCTGGCGCGTGATCAGGCCCAGCAGCACGGACTTGCCGACGCCGCTGCCGGCCATCAGGCCGACGCGCTGGCCCTTGCCGATGGTCAGCATGGAATTGATGGCGCGCACGCCGACGTCGAGCGGCTCGACCACGGGCTGCTTTTTCAGCGGATTGATTTTCGGCGGCGTCATCTCGAGGCGATGCTCGCCGCCCAGGCGGCCCAGGCCGTCGATCGGCTCGCCCAGGCCGTTGACCATGCGTCCCAGCCACGACGGGCCGATCTGCAGGGTGGCGGCGGTCGGGCTGGGCAGCACGCGGGCGCCCGTGGTCAGGCCGATGGCTTGCTTGAACGGCATCAGGAACGACAGGCGTTCGCGAAAACCCACCACCTGGGCGTCGAGCCAGTCGCCATTGACCGTTTCGATGCGGCAGCGCTGGCCCGTGTGCAGGCGGCAGCCGGCCGATTCCAGCAGCAAGCCCGAGGCGCCGACCAGGCGCCCGGTCGGGATCGCGACCGGGACGTCGTCGAGCTCGACGGTGCGCAGGGAATCGGCCAGGGTGCTCATGCTTCCATCTCATCAAGCACGCGTTCAGGCGCCGCCAGCAACTGGGCGCTGACCTGGGTCATGCAAGCCGCCAGGCGGCCCTGGCAACCGGCGTCGACTTCATTGTCGCCGGCGCGCACGCGGCATTCGCCCGCTTGCAGCGACGGATCGGGCAGCAGGCTCCACTTGGCGGCGCGCACCGGATCGAGTTCGGTGATGCGCTTGAGTTCTTCCGGATTGAGGCACACTTCGATGCCGTCGCGGGTCGGCGGCATGGCGGCCAGGGCTTCATCGACCAGAGCGAGCAACTGCACCGGCTGGAGCGCCAGTTCGGCGCGGATCACCTGGCGCGCCACCTTGCCGACCAGGTCGACGACTTCCTTGCGCTGGGCGGAACGGAATTCCTCGACCATCTGGTTCAGTTGCGTGAACATGCCGTCGAGCGGTCCGGCCAGCTGCTCGAAGCGGTCCTGCACCTGCTGCATGGCTTGCTGGCGGCCGGCGGCCTGGCCCTCGGCCAGTCCGGCGGCGTAGCCTTCGGCGCTGCCGCGCGACTGGCCGCTCTCGTAGCCGTCGCGCTGCCCCTGCTGGTAGCCGTCTTCGACCGCGTTCTGCCACTGGCCCGCGGCCTCGGCGGAATGGGCGGCACCGAGCGCGTCGAGCTGCGACAGCGGTGGGAAATGGTAGGGGCGAAATTGTTTCATTCTATGACGGCCTCGGCAAACAGTTGGACTTCGATCTCGCCGTTGTCGGCCAGTTGTTTCACGGTTGCCATGATGTCCTTGCGCGTCTGTTCGATGCGCGAGAGCGGTACCGGACCGGCGCGGCGCAGCAGGTCGTCGAAGTTCTGGGCCTGGCGGCGCGGCATGGTGGTGAGGATCGCATCGCGGATCGCCGGTTCGGCGCCCTTGAGGGCGATGGCCCACTGTTCCAGCGGCACGTCGTCGAGGATGCGGGTAATCGTGGCCTCGGTCTGGCGCGACAGGATGAAAAAGTCGTACATGCTCATTTCGATCTCGGACACCACGTCCGGATCGTGGGCGCGCAGCAGTTCGACCATGCCGGCGCGGTTGCCCGGCAGCCGGTTGAGGATCTCGGCAACCTGGCGGATCCCTTCCACGCTGGCGCTCTGGGTGTCGAGGGCGCCCAGGCAGCGGGTCACCAGCTCTTCCAGTTCGGTCAGGAGGTCGCGGTCGATTTCATCGAGCCGCGCCAGGTTCAGCAGCACCAGGTCGCGCCCCTCGAGCGGCAGGGCGTCGAGGATCTGGCCGGCCAGGGCCGGCGGCAGGAAGGCCAGGAACACGGCCTGCATCTGCACGTGCTCGTTGGCGACATAGTCGGCCAGCCATTTCGGCGAAGCCCACTGCAGGCGCGCCATCATCGGACGGATCGCATCGCCGTAGATGTTGTTGAGCACGCTGTTGGCGATGTCGCTGCCGAGCGCCAGGTCGAGCGAGCGCTTCAGGTAGCTGCGCGAGGCCCCATGCACGCCCGACTGCTGGCGGTAATCGTCGAAGAAGGTTTGCATCGCCACGCGCACGGAATCGACCTTGATGCCGCTCATGCGCGACATCACTTGCGTCACTTCCAGCAATTCCTCGCGGTCGAGGCAGCGCAGCACGGCCGCGGCCGGCTCTTCGCCAATGCTCAACAGGACGATGGCGGCCTGTTCGACAGGGGTCAGTCCAGGCGCCTCTTCGGCGTCCACGTTATTGTCCAGTTCGGCCATTTTTCTGCATCCATTGTTTGACGACTTCGGCGACCCGCTCCGGTTCCTTGGCAGCGAGAACTTTCAGGTGATCGACCATCACATCGACTGCCGATCCGGCAGGGGGAAGATCGTAGTTTTCCAGCAAAGGCACCATCGGCAGCGGTGCGCCCAGGGCCGGGGCGCCGCCCACGAGCTCGACCGCACGGGTCTCGCCTACGCGCATGTCGCCCGCACGCAGCGCCGGACCGGCCACGGCGGTGGCGGCACCGGCCGGGCCACCGAGCAGCTGGGCGTCGGCGGCGACCGCAGCGGCCGGCGCCAGGCGCACCGTCAGCAGGCGCAGCAGCGGACGGATGATCAGCAGGAAGCCGAGCAGGATGCCCACCGCCCACGCCGCCCAGCTGCTCATGTCGACCACGTTGTCGCGTTCCTGCCACCATGGGGCTGCGGCGGGCTGGACCGGGAAGGTCATGGCCGACACGGTCAGCACATCGCCGCGTTCGGCGTTGATGCCCAGGCCGCTGGTCAGGGTTTTTTCGATATTCGCCAGTTCGGCGGCGCTCCAGCCGGTCTTGGCGGCAGCCACGTTATTGTTCAGCACCACAGCCACGCTGAGCTTCTTCAGACGGCCGCGGCTGCGCTTGATCTGGGTGATGTTGCGGTCGTAGGCGAACTGGCGCGTGCTGGCGTTCTTGCGCGCGCTGCCGTCGTCCAGTGCCGGATCGGGGCTGGCGCCGGCGCCCGCGCCTGCGACCTGCGGATCGGGCAGGGCCGGCGGACGGTTCGACAGGGTGCCCGGCACGCCCATCGCCATGCGGTTCTTTTCCTGCTCTTCGCGCACCGCTTCGCTGGTCACTTTCGGGGCATCGCCGTATTTCTCGCTGGTTTCCTCGATCTTGTCGTTGTCGATCTCGGCGGTGACGCTGAGCTTGAAGTTGTTCGCGCCCAGGACCGGACCGAGCAGTTCATTCACGTTGCCGCGCACCTGATCCTGGTATTTCTTGGCGTTGGCGTCCGCGCCCTGGCCGGCGCCGTCGAAGCCGTCGGAGAGGTCGACCCGCGACGACAGGTAGTTGCCGGCCTGGTCGACCAGGCTGACGCGCTGCGGCGAGAGGCTGGCGACGCTGCCCGAGACCATGTTGATGATCGCGGCGATCTGTTCCGGCGCCAGGGTGCGGCCCGGCTTGACCGCGATGACGACCGAGGCCGACGATTTTTCACCGTCGCTGGCCACGAACGAGGTCGAACGGGCGATCGACAGGTGCACCCGGGCCGAGGCGATGGCGTCGAGCGCCAGGATGCTTTGCGACAGCTCGCCTTCGAGGCCGCGCCGGAAGCGCACGTCCTGCACGAACTGGGACACGCCCAGCGGATCGTTCTTGTCCATCAATTCCAGGCCGGCCGGCAGCTGGGCACTCAAGCCCTTGGCGGCGAGCAGCATGCGCACCTTGCCCAGTTGCGACGAGGGCACCAGCAGCTGGCCGGTTTCCGGATGCAGGCGGTAGGAAATCTGGTCGGCATCGAGCACGGCCATCATGTCGCCCGAGGCCACCCGTTCGCTGGCGCCGAAGACCGGCTTGTAGCCAGCCTGGTCGTTCCACAGGTACATCATGACCGCGGCCGTGATGGCGATCGCCAGCACCAGGATCGGGGTCAGGTTGTTGCGCAGCGCTGGCGGCAGCGAAGGCATGGCGCCCATGCGCCCGGCGAAGTTGGATTTGAGAGAGGCAATCACGCTGGTTTTTTCCCGCGGTTAAGGTAACGTTGCAAACAGGGGCTCAGACCGGGAGCTTGATCAGCTCGTCCACGGCACCCATGACCTTGTTACGCACCTGCATCAGCATCGAGAAGGACAGGCTGGCTTCCTGGCTGGCCAGCATGGCGCCGACCAGGTCGTCGCTCTTGCCGCTGTCGACGTCGTTCATTTTCTGGCCGGCCTGGGCATCCTGGCGGTTCACGCTGTCGAGCGCATCTTTCATGCTCTGGGTGAAGGAAAACCCGGCCGGGAGCGCTTCGCCGGCGGTCGCTCCGATGTTGGCGTGCGCGGCCATGTGGCCCGCATCGTTGGCCAGGATTTTCATCTCCGACTGGAGCTGTCCGGCGAGCGAATTCGATGTTGTATTTCCGACTTCCATGTTGTCATCCCTGCATAATTTTTTGTTCATAATCAAACAGTTACGACTGATTTTCTGTCGTAGCCGGCCTGAACGGTGAAGCGCCAAGTGTGCGCGTTCCGTGCCGCGATTCCAAACGAAAACATGCTCGACGGCAAAAAGATTTATTGCTGAGTCGGGTAAAACCAACAAATTTCACTAAACCTCTTGGAGGAGAAGCAAAGGTGTCGAAATGCTTAACGATATCGCTTACTGTTGGTAACGGGCGGGACTGTCGGAACTTGAGCCGATTTCCCGATTTGGTTGCCGTACCGCATCAAATGCCTACTTACCGTACGGCAATTATAGTGCCACTCGGAAATTAAATCCATCAAATAAACATGCTCTGATATACTGTTTTCCTCAAACAAAACAAAGAGTTGCCCTCCTTGCCACGCACTTGCCGAGTTACTTATGACCATGACAAATAAGACAAACTTGCCGGCATCCCCGCAGGTGCTCGACCCCCGGCTGCTGGGCCGGCCAGTCCATTTGCTGCCCCATTTCGCGGCCCAGTTTGCCGAGGATCTGGCCGCCGCCTTGCGCCAGCCAGCCCTGCGCCGCTACTGGGATGGCTTTCAGCTCGAAGCGAGCGGTTTCGTCGGTCCGCCCGACAGCAGCCAGAGCGGGCGCTGGCTCGGCTTTACCAGTGGCGCCGGGGACGCCGGCGGCATCGCCTTCGCGCTCGAACGCTCGCTGCTGCTTAGCGTGCTCAACCAGCGCTACGGACGCCGCGGCGCGGCCCCCGCGCCCTCCGTCGATCCCGCCACGGTACGCGTGACGGCCACGGAAGAACGCCTCGCAGTTGTGTTAGGTCAACAATTAGCGTCGGTCCTCTCCAAGCGGGTGGATGCAAACCTTGCGCGGGCGCATAATGAACCCGGCGCGGCTTCCACCGAGCTGGTGCCGGGCAGCGTGCCGCCGGCACCGCCCAGCGCCGATGGCTGGACGCTCGGCATTACCCTGCGCCAGGCCCAGAGCGGGGAATGCGGCCAGCTGTGGCTGGCGCTGGACCAGGACATGGTGGCGCGCGTGCTGCTCGGGCTGTTGCCGGAGCGTGCGCGCGAACGGGCGCCGGCGCGCCCCAGCGTGGCGCTCGGCACGGCATTGCAAGTGACCGTGGAAGGACGGCTGGTGAGCAAGGAAATCACGCTCGAAGCGCTGTTTGCGCTCAAGCTGGGCGACATCATTCCCGTCACGGTGGGCCGGGCCGATGTCTTGCTGGCCGAGTCGCGCTTGTTTACGGCGGCGGTCACCGAGCACAACGGCTCGCTCTGCTTAACCTCTTTTGAAGATAGCGACTAATGAAAATCAACGAGAACGAACTTCAGGCGCAGGATCCGGACGCCGGGATCGACGAAGAATTGATCATCGATGAACCACAGATGGGCGTGCCATCGGGCATGGACGCCCCGCGCGCGGCCGACAAGCGGGCGCAGCGCGACTTGCCGCAGATGATGCGCAAGATTCCCGTGACCCTGACCCTGGAAGTGGGCTCGGCCCGCATCTCGCTGCAGGAATTGATGTCGATCGGGCCGGCCAGCGTGATCGCGCTCGACGTGCTGGCGGGCGAGCCGCTCGTCATCAAGGTCAACGGCACCCCGATCGGGCGCGCCGAAGTGGTGGTGGCCGGCGAACAGTACGGGCTCAAGGTCATCGACCTCGACGGCCTGGACCTGGACCTGATCACCGCATGAGAGAGGGCGCACGGGGCCGCGGAGCCGCGCTGGCCGTGCTGGCCGCCGGCCTGCTGTACTGCGCGCCGGGCGCCGCCCAGGACTTGCTGGCCGGGGTGATCCCGGGCGCCAAGACCGACCTGACGGTCAAGTCGCAGGTGCTGGTCCTGATGACCCTGCTTGGGCTGTTGCCCATCATGGTCATGATGATGACCTGTTTCACCCGCTTCGTGATCGTGCTCTCGCTGCTGCGCCAGGCGCTCGGCCTGCAGCAGGGTTTGCCGAACCGCATCATTACCGGCGTGGCCCTGATTCTCACCCTGCTGGTGATGCGCCCCATCGGCGACCAGATCTGGCGCGAGGCCTTCGTCCCCTACGACCAGGACAAGATCGGCATGCAGGACGCCCTGAAGGTGGCCGAAGTGCCGCTCTCGCGCTTCATGCTGGGCCAGACCAGCAAGGCCGCGCTGGCCCAGGTGGCGCACCTGGCGGGCGAGGCGGCCGACCTGGCGCCCCAGAAGCGCGCGTTTACGGTCAAGCTGGCGGCCTTTGTGCTGAGCGAACTGAAAACCGCGTTCCAGATCGGCGCCATGCTGTTCATTCCGTTTCTGATCATCGACCTGGTGGTGGCCTCGGTCCTGATGGCGATGGGCATGATGATGCTCTCGCCGCTGGTCATTTCCCTGCCGTTCAAGCTGCTGCTGTTCGTGCTGGTCGATGGCTGGACCCTGACCGTGAACACGCTGGTCGGCAGCATACGGCCGTTCTGAGGGCCGCACCTTGATGGGAGAGAGCATGGGAGAGAGCATGGGAGAGAGCCGATGACCCCCGACGTGGCCGTGGACCTGATGGTCGGCGCGCTGCAGATCGTCATGCTGATGGTGCTGGTGCTGGTGGTGCCGGGCCTGATCACCGGTTTGCTGGTGGCGCTGGTGCAGGCCGCCACCCAGATCAACGAGCAGACCCTGAGCTTTTTGCCGCGCCTGCTGGTGACCCTGCTGGCGGTGATCGTGGCCGGGCACTGGATGACGGCCTACCTGATGGATTACTGCGTCTCCGTCTTCCAGCGCGCCGCCGCCCTGGTCGGCTAGGCGCATGGAGCTGGCCGGCTACCTGCTGCCGCTGCTGAACGCCCTGTGGTGGCCGTTCATCCGCAACCTGGCGCTGCTGTCGTCGGCGCCGGTGGTGGGCGACATCCTGGTGCCGCTGCCGGTGCGCGTGCTGCTGGCGCTGGTGCTGTCGTTCATGATGCTGCCGTTTTCCCCGGGCAATGCGGCGCTCGACCCGTTTTCCGTGCTCGGCATCGCCACCACCCTGGAGCAGGCCGTGATCGGCGGCGTGCTGGGGCTGGCCATGCACTTTTCCATGTCGGTGATCAATGTGCTCGGCTACCTGGTATCGAGCCAGATCGGCTTTTCGATGGCGCAGATGAACGATCCGGTCAACGGCACCGCCTCGGACGTGGTGTCGGGGATGCTCTCGCTGCTGGCCATCATCGTGTTTTTCGCCATCGACGGCCACCTGGTGCTGACCGGCGTGCTGGCGGCCAGCTTCAAGGCCTGGCCGGTGGGCGGCGGCTACGGGGCGGTGCTGCTGCATACCGTGGCGCTCAAGGCGGCCTGGATTTTCGCCGCCGCCATGCTGCTGGCGCTGCCGATCGTGTTTTCGACCCTGGTGGTGCAGCTCGGCTTTGGCCTCTTGAACCGGGTGGCGCCCTCATTGAATCTGTTTTCGCTGGGCTTTTCGCTGACCACCCTGTTCGGTCTGATGATGCTGGTCCAGATCGTGCGTTTCATTCCCGAACACTACATTGCGATGAGCAACCAGATCCTCGAACTGATCCAACAACAGATGCGGCTCGCCCATGGCTGACGAGGCGAGCGGTGGCGAGAAGACCGAAAAGGCCTCGCAGCAAAAGCTGCGCAAGGCCCGCGACGAAGGCCAGGTGGTGCGTTCGCGCGACCTGGGCACCGCCATCGGCATCCTGATCAGCCTGAAACTGTTCGCCATGATGGTGCCGACCTACCTGGCCTCGTTCCGCAATCTGTTCGACCTGGTCTTCATTCCCCTGGGCGCGGAAGGGGTCATGGAAAACGCCATGTCGACCATCTTTAGCAGCACCATGTGGCTGTTGATCAGCATGGTGCTGCCGCTGCTGGGCGTGCCGTTCGCGGTGGTGCTCTCGTCCCTCATTCCAGGCGGCTGGGTGATCAGCTCCAAGAACCTGGCACCGAAGATGAACCGCCTGTCGCCGGCCAAGAACCTGGGCAACCTGTTTACGGCCAAGCACGGCATCGGCGTGCTGACCTCGGTGGCCAAGGCCGGCGTGCTGGGCTGGGTGCTGGTGTACGTGAGCCGCTCGGGCATGAATGCCTTTGTCGAGCTGCAAAAGATGCCGCTCAGCGTGGCCCTGCCGACCGGCGCCGGCCTGATGCTCGACGCCCTGATGGCCATGTGCATGGTATTCATCATGTTCGCCGTGATCGATGTGCCGGTGCAGGCGTTTTTGTTCGCGCGCAACCAGCGCATGAGCAAGCACGACCAGAAGGAAGAGCACAAGAGCAGCGAAGGCAAGCCCGAAGTGCGCCAGCGCATCCGCCAGCTGCAGCAGCAGATGGCGCGCCGCAGCGTCAACAAGACCGTGCCCACGGCCGACGTGGTGATCGTCAACCCGGAACACTACGCGGTGGCGCTCAAGTATGAGTCGAGCCGCGCCGAAGCGCCCTTCGTGGTGGCCAAGGGGGTCGATGAAATGGCCCTGTACATCCGCCAGATTGCACGCCAGCACAATATAGAGACACTCGAACTGCCGCCCCTGGCGCGCGCGATCTACAATACCAGCCAGGTCCAGCAGCAAATTCCGGCCCAGCTGTACCAGGCCGTGTCGCAGGTGCTCAACTATGTGCTGCAACTGAACGCTTTCCGTGCCGGCCGGCGCACTGCGCCGCCACGTTTTCCCAACGAGGTGGTCGTGCCATCTCATCTGAGTGAGGTTCCCGCCACATGAGTTTCTTGAACAGCCTGCTGGGCGAGTTGAAGCGGCATAAATTTGCCACGCCGGTATTCCTGCTGGTGATCCTGTCGATGATCATCCTGCCGCTGCCGCCGGTGCTGCTCGACGTGCTGTTTACGTTCAACATCGTGCTGGCCCTGATCGTCATCCTGGTGTCGGTCTCGGCCAAGCGCCCGCTCGACTTTTCGGTATTCCCGAGCGTCATTCTCGGCACCACCATGCTGCGCCTGACCCTGAACGTGGCCTCGACCCGGGTAGTGCTGCTGCACGGCCACGAAGGCAGCGACGCGGCCGGTAAAGTGATCGAAGCCTTCGCCAACGTGGTTATCGGCGGCAATTTCGTGGTCGGCTTCGTGGTATTCGTGATTTTGATGATCATTAACTTCGCGGTGGTGACCAAGGGCGCGGAACGGATTTCCGAAGTATCGGCGCGCTTCACCCTGGACGCGCTGCCGGGCAAGCAGATGGCCATCGACGCCGACCTCAACGCCGGCCTGATCAACCAGGAAAAAGCCCAGGTGCGGCGGCGCGACGTGGCCGCCGAAGCCGACTTCTACGGTGCCATGGATGGGGCCTCGAAGTTCGTGCGCGGCGACGCGGTCGCCAGTATCCTGATTCTGATCATTAACATGGTGGGCGGCGTGGCCATCGGCGCGCTGATGCACAACTTGTCGTTCGGCGACTCTTTCCGCCAGTACGCGCTGCTGACCATCGGTGACGGCCTGGTGGCGCAGATTCCGGCACTGCTGCTGTCGGCCGCGGCGGCGATCCTGGTGACCCGGATCAGCGATTCGGGTGATTTTGAACAGCAGGTGGGCGGGCAGTTGCTGGCCTCGCCGGCGGTGCTGTACAGCGCCTCGGGCATGATGCTGGCGCTGGCCATGGTGCCGGGCATGCCGTGGATGATGTTCGGCATTTTCTCCATCGTGCTCGGCTATGTGGGCTGGCGTCTGGGGCGCAGGGTCAAGGCGCCCGACCAGGCCGGGGTGGCGGCGATCGAAGCGGCGCTGCGCGACGAACGCGCGCCCGAGCTCGAATGGCATCAATTGCCGGCGGTGCAGCCGCTGACGGTGGCGGTGGGCTACAAGCTGGTCGGGCTGGTCGACGCCGCCCAGGGCGAGCCGCTGACCAAGCGCATCAAGGGCGTGCGCCAGAGCCTGTCGGAAGCGATGGGTCTGCTGCTACCGCCGATCAATGTGCGCGACGACCTGTCGCTGCGCCCGACCCAGTATTCGATCATGCTCAGCGGCACCGTGGTGGCGGAAGCCGAAGTGGTGCCGGAATGCCTGATGGCAATTCCCTCGCCCTCGGTGTACGGCCAGCTCGACGGCATTCCCGGGATCGAACCGGCCTACGGCATGGCCATCACCTGGATTGCGCCGGCCGAGAAGGCGCATGCGCTGGGGCTGGGCTACCAGGTGGTCGAAGTGCCGAGCGCGATCGCCACGCACTGCTCGAAGGTGGTGCGCGACTATCTGCCGGATCTGTTCCGCCATGAAGACGTGCCGGCGATCCTGGAGCGGCTCACGGCGCTCTCGCCCAAACTGTCGTCGGCGCTGGACAAGGCGCTGACGCACACCCAGCTGCTGCGGGTATTCCGCGTGCTGCTGGCCGAAAATGTGTCGCTCAAGGATATCGTGGTGATCGGCACCACCTTGCTCGACAGCTCGGAAACGACCAAGGACCCGATTCTGCTGGCGGCCGAGGTGCGCTGCGCGCTGCGGCGCCAGATCGTCACCGCGCTGTTCGGCAAGAAGAAGGAAATGCCGGCGTTCAATCTGTCGGCCGAGCTGGAGAATATGCTGCTCGGTTCCCTGAACCAGGCGCGCCAGGGCGGGAAGGTCGCGCTCGACAATTTCCCGATCGATCCGCAGTTGCTGTCGCAGCTGCAGCTGAACATGCCGGTGGCGCGCGAGCAGATGAAGCAGCAGCAGAGTGCGCCGCTGCTGCTGGTACTGCCGCAGATCAGGCCATTGCTGGCGCGTTACGCGCGCCTGTTCGCACCGGGATTGCATGTGCTTTCTTACAACGAAATCCCCGAAAACCGCGATGTGAGCATCGTCGGGACAGTCGGATAAGTTTCCTGACCGGCGGCCGGCGAACCGGGGTCAAACCGCCGATTTAGTTTCCTAACCGGGGTCAGACCTCCGATTAGAAACAAAAATATTGCAAATCGGAGGTCTGACCCCGGTGCGCCGGCCGCCGGTTAGGAAATAATTGCCGGGACGACCGATCATGGTTCACCGTAAGCCGTGTCGCCCGGCACCGGTCCCTCGGTAAACCGCACCGTCGTGGCCGCCTCCGGCCTGGAGGTCCCTGCCAGCAGCAGCGCCACTTCCGCCATGGCCCGGAACAGCGGCGGGGGCAGGGCGGCGCTGACCTGGGATGAATACTGCTGCAGCGGCTTGCCCGGCCATATTCCCTGCCTGACGCTGGCACGCGCCAGGCGCAAACCGGCCAGTTCGATCGCCTGCTTGAGCGCCGGCAGCGCCTGGCGCAACAGCGCCACCGCGCGCGGATGCTCGGCCGCCAGTTCCATCAAGACCCCATCGACCAGTTCCAGCTGCACCGTGGCATGGCTGCCGTCGGCCAGCACCACATCGAGCCGCAACGCGGCCTTGGCGCGCTGGCGCCGGCTGGGCGGCGGATCGGGCAGGCCGGTCAGCAGGCGCAGCGCCAATTGCTGGCCGCCCGCGCCCGGCAGCACGAAACGCCACGCTTCCGGGTGCCACAACAAGGTTGCCTGATGCGGCAGGGCGCTCGCCTGCATGGCTTGCTGGGCGCCCGACATCAATAGATTGCCCGACATGAACTGGGCCCGTCCCTGCTGCTGCAAGGTGGCCAGCTGGGCCGCGTAGGCTCGCACCATGGTGCGCCAGGCGTTGGCCAGGCTGGCGCCGTCGAGCACCGGCCAGGCCAGCTGGCGCGCCATGAAGACCTGGTCGGTGCGCATCGAGGCGCTTTCGTTCAGGTTGGCCGGCAGGCCCGTGCCCGGCCCGGCCGCGGCCACCGGTTCGGAGACCGGCAGCGGCAAGCCCATGCCCGCGGCGCCCGACCTGGCCGGTGCCGGCAGCAGCGACACCGGCGCCAGCGGTGCAATCAGTGGCACGCCCAGCGGTTGCGAATGGATGGTAGACATGGCGTTCACGCATGGTCAGGATAAAAAAAGAGCCAGCCGGGTGGCCGGCTGGCTCGGTCGTTGCCGGCTGACTAGGCCGGCGGCCGTGCCGCTTACTGCAGCAGCGACATGACCATCGAAGACATGCTGTTGCTCTGTTTCAGCATGGCGGTGCCGGCTTGCAGCAGCA
>NZ_JAVCWM010000019.1:0-132847 GCF_030846495.1 Massilia scottii
ATTGGAGAAACAATCGAAAGAGAATGAACGCGGCGTGTACTGGGAGGAAGATGGCCAGGTGTGGATCGGTTTCGGTTATGGGCAAAGTGGCGTCGCGCTATTTTTACTGCGCTTGTCCCAGGTTACCGGCGAGGAAAAATGGCGGGCCATGGGCAAGAAAGCCGTACTGTACGACATGTCCTGGGGCCGTGAACTGGAACCCGGCAACCTGACTGTCGCGGCGAACCCTGAGGACACGAGCACCTACGAACACTACATTGAAGAAGGTAGCGCCGGAATTGTAAAAGTAGCCATTCGCTACGGCCTGTGGGGCAGTGAACTGGACGGATTCATGGGGGATATCGATCGCAAATATGCCAGTTTCGCGGGCGTCATTTTCGGCCTGGCGGGCTTCGCTGACGTATTGATCGATGCCTACCGATATTCCAACGATAAAAAATACCTGACGATGGCGGACTCGTCTCTCCAGGGGATCATCGATCTTTATCTGCTGAAATTTGATGATGGCTACGCGACGCCAGGCGAAAACTTGTTCCGAATTACGTGCGATTACGCTACTGGCGTCGCCGGCGTCATGCGGACATTCCATCGGCGGGCCAACCCGGCGGAGGACGAATTTTGTCTGGATGAACTTGATCAACTTTCAGCGTGATGCAGTGATGACAGCGCCCGCAAGCCAATCCTGATATCGAGTCCCAGCAGATGAACACACAAAGTAAAGACAATCCCGGATCAAGCCGAAAGCTGGACGATTCATCGACATTCCGGAATTTTTTCAGCATGCTTGGCGCGGCAAGACGCCAATACTGGACCGCCTTGTTTTGTAATTGCGTGGCCGCCGGCTCGGAAACGATCATCCATCCCTTGCTGGTCAAGGAGATTTTTGACGGCGTCAATCAGGGAACCGAGCTTAGCCGGTTTGTGATGCTCGTGTTCTTCTATTTATTGCTCGGGGTTGTTCTCAATGTCATCGGCTACTATCTGTCGCTCTGGCAAATGAGAATAGACAACAAGATTGTGGCGGATATCAGCGGCCGGGTCCTGCATGCCTATTATGGCAAGGAATACGGCGACGTATTGCGGGATGGTAGTGGTTACTATCTCGCCAGAATCCGGTCCGACGTCAAGGATGGACTGGTACCGATGCTGATCCTGGTACGCCGGGCCACCATTTGTGCCGTCATGTTTGTCGGGCTTATCTCGGTTCTCATCATTCTTTCCTGGCAAGCGTTCCTGATCCTGGCCGCGCTGATCCCGGTTGCCACCTGGGTCAGCGTCAAAGTCAGCAAGAAGATTCGCCACCTGGCGCTGGTCGAGCGCGATAACGAAGCGTCGTTGATGGGGGTTCTTACCAAATCGGTGGACGCGTTCAAAATGGTCCGTACCTACATGATGGTGCCGCAGACCCTCGACAAGTTCAATCGAACCATGGATGAGACGCTGGAATCCGGCTACCAAAAGCAGCGCGTCATTCGCCGCCTGCAAACTGCGAGTGATCTGACGATGAGCGTGTCCGATGCCTGTTCGATTTTCATCGGCTCGCTTTTGGTATTAAAAAAACAGATGACCATCGGCGCATACTTTTCCTTCATGAACGCATTCTGGCGATCGGCCACCACCTTGATCCAGATCTTCAGCCTGTCGGCTGAGCTGCATGCGCTCGGCGCTATCGTCAATCGCTTGAAATCGTTTATCGACGACCAGAATGCCGTGCCGTACCACAAGAGCGGCAGTGCCGTGGCGGCAAGCGGCATCAGCTACAGCTATGCCGATAACGAGGTCATCTCCGATTTTTCAATCCATGTCGAGCCGGGCACGCGCCTTCTGATTGTCGGCAATAACGGTTCGGGAAAAACCACGCTGGCGAACATGCTGGCCGGTTACCTGTCGCCGTCCAGCGGCCAGCTGGAACTGCCCCGGGAAATCAGCGCCGCGACCTTGCCGGTATTATTCCCGCCGCTTCGCGTGCGCGACCTGGAAATCAAGACGGAACTATTTAAGCGCTTCATGATCGATAAGCCGGACATCCTTGATGCATATCCCGATCAACTGTCGGCCGGGCAGCAGCAGAAAGTCTCGCTGGCACTGGCTCTTTCGAAAGAGGCGGACCTGTATGTACTCGACGAACCGTTGGCCAATCTCGATATCAACAGCCGTCAGATCGCGATGGCAGCCGTCTGGGAACATACAAAGGGAAAGATTTTAGTGATGATCATGCATGCCTCGGAAGAATACTATGCGATGTTCGATAAGGTCCATACGCTAGGCACCAGTGCCAGTGTGCCATCCAGGCAAGTGGTTGAGGCGGTCGAGACCGAAGAAGCCCAGCCCGGTTAAAAAAGTGCCGATTGAAGTGCCGAAACGCTTTGCCGGGCCGCGTTCACATTCAGGGTTCGCTCCCCGATACGGCGGATGAGGAAATCGCAATGCTGCGCCGGGAAACCTGACTTCAATTGCGCCTGGAAATGAATTCTTCAGCGCCTGCCCGGCAACACGGGGGCCGGCGACATCCCCCACTGGGTCTTTTTAATTGGTCGGCTTATGTTCAGTTATATTCTAAAAGTAGTTCGGCATAATACGCAGCGCAACAAGGTACTGACTGCCTTGATGGTGCTGGCGATCGCGGTCGGGATCGGCGCAAGCATGACCACGCTCACCGTGATGCGTCTATTGTCAGGCGATCCCCTGCCCGGTCGAAGTCAGAACATTTACTATGCTCAAATCGATGTCAACCCGCAGTCCAAGGGCAAGGAGCCGCCCGACGTACTTGATTACCAAACGGCGGTCGACCTGTGGAAGGCCGGCCAGGCGGATCAGCAAATCCTGGTCGCAGGCAGCAAGGCCAAAGTGCGTCCGGCCGATGCGTCGCTCCCTGCGCAAATGCTGTCGCTGCGCGCCACGACTGCCGATTTCTTTTCCATGTTCGATGTCCCTTTTCACTTTGGACAAGCATGGAGCGCCGCTGACGACACTGGACGGACGCGCGTGGCGGTCATTTCGGCATCGCTCAATGAAAAACTGTTCGGCGGCGCGAATAGCGTCGGCAAGGTCATTCGCGTAGCGAACGCCGATGTCAAGATCGTCGGTGTACTCGCAGCGTGGCGACCGGCGCCATTGTTTTATGCCGTCCGCGGCGGCCGCTTCAGTGGCGGCGACACATCGTCGTTTTACAGGCAGCCCGATGATGTATTCATGCCTTTTTTTACCAGCCTGGAAGTCAACGGCGGAAATTTTCAACCTTTCAACTGCTGGGCGAAACGCGATCCACTGGAAAATCTGGAACGCGCGCCTTGCACCTGGATCGGCTTGTGGGTTCGATTGGATGACCCGGCCAAGGTTGCCGCATATAAGCGCTTCCTGGACAACAGCGCGTCGCAACTCAAAGAGCAGGGGCGCGTCAAATATGCTGAAAATACGCGCCTGCGAACCCTGGGCGAATGGCTGGACTTTAACCTCGTGGTGCCCGCCGATGTAAAACTTCAAACCGTGCTCGCATTCGCCTTCCTGGCCATTTGCCTGATCAATGTGGTGGCGCTCCTGCTGGCAAAATTCCTGCGCCATAGCCCCGAGATTGGCTTGCGCCGCGCGCTCGGCGCCACGCGCGGCGCGATCTTTGCGCAGTGCCTTGCCGAAGCCGCTTGCATCGGTTTGCTGGGTGGCGTAACAGGCTTGTTGTTAACCCTGTTCGGCCTGTATCTGGTGCGTCAGCAGCCCGTGTCTTATGTCGACCTTGCTTACCTGGACGTGCCAATGTTCTTCATGACGTTCGCGCTGTCCGTGGCGGTCAGCTTATTGGCTGGAATCATACCGGCATTGCGTGCCACGCTGATTCAACCCGCAGTACAATTAAACCAGTTATAGAGAGGAGTTTATGCAGATTCGATATGTGCTGGCCGCGTTACGCAAGCATCGCTTGGTGACATTTCTGATTACCCTGCAAATTTCGCTCTCCTGCGCCGTTCTTTGCAATGCCAGCTTTCTCGTCATGCAGCGTATCGAGTCGATGCGCATTGACAGCGGTATTGAGGAACCGTCCCTGGCGCTGATCAAAATCGTCGGCTACGATCAACAGCAGGCGCCCGACTTGAACGCCCGCATGGTCGCCGCCTTGCGTGGCGTGGCCGGGGTCCGGAACGTCAGCGTGGTCAGCGCGGTCCCGTTCGGCGGTGGCGGCCTGAGGGCCGGGGTGCATCTCGACCCCGAACAAAAACAGTCCGCCGGCGTGATCGACTTCTATCTCGGCGATAGTGCCGCCATCGAATCGTTCGGCTTGCGGCTCATCAGCGGGCGCATGCCATCGAAGGACGAGTACACACCGCTCACCCAACTGTTTCCCGCCAATCCACCCGTCCTGATCACCAGGAAGCTCGCAGCGAAATTCTGGCCCGGGAAGGACCCGATAGGACAACAATTCTGGGTGACCAACACGGTATTCCGGGTGATCGGTGTGATGGAGCACTTTTCGGCGGTCTATCCGAGTATCGGCGCCGATGACGATCCCGATTGGACGGTATTCGTTCCGACCGCCAGTGGGGCAGGTTTGGATGGTAAATACCTCATTCGCGGCAATCCGAACGAGATGGCGCGCATCGTCGCCGACGCCAGGAAAATCGCGCAAAAAACCGCGCCCAATCTGATATTGGACCTGGACGCGAGCCAGAGCCTGCAAGACCTGCGCGCCGAATATTTTGAAAAATCGAACATCATGCTGGGATTGCTGCTGTGCCTGATCGCGGGTTTGCTGGGCACCACCGCATTGGGAATTATCGGATTGGCCAACTTCTGGGTCGCCCAGCGCGGCAAGCAGATCGGGATTCGGCGTGCCCTCGGCGCCACCAAAGGCGACATCCTGCGTTACTTTCAAATCGAGAACTTTATCATCGTTACGCTCGGGATCGCTTTGGGAATGCTATTCGCCTACGAAATGAATCTCGGATTGATGCGTTATTACGAATTGCCCAAACTACCACTTGTCTACATGCCGATCGGAGCGGTTGTGCTATGGATTCTGGGCCAGCTGGCTGTCCTGGCGCCGGCCCTGAGCGCCTCCAGCATTTCACCGATGACCGCAATCAAGTCCGCCTGACAACCCAGCACGCATAATTTTTCCCGGAAAATGATACCCGATACCTCTGCCCAGGACTCTGCGCTTCCGACCTCCGGACCGCGTAAAAAACGCTTGCTGTTCGCCGGGATACTCGCCATCGCCGTGGCAACCGGCATCGGGTTCCAGTTCAAACATACCGTCAACGGGGGAGCAAGCTACAGCCGTTCGCGTCTGACCACGGCAACTGCCGAGATCGGCGATCTGACCCGCGATGTCTCGGCCGAAGGCAAAGTGGTGGCCGCTTCGGCGCCGACCTTGTATGCGGGTTCGGGCGGATCGATCACGTTGAGCGTCGAACCTGGCAACCCTGTGAAAGCAGGCCAGGTCCTGGCAACGATCACCAGCCCTGAATTATTAGCCAATCTGGCACAAGCCCGAAGTGCCGCCGACGCGGTCAAGAGCGCCTGGCTGCTTGCCCAGGCTGATACGCGCCTGGCGTATGCGAGCGCCGAGGCTGCGGTGCAAACGACCGAATTGGGACTTGCCTCTGCCAGCAACGAACTTGCTCGCCAGACGCGTGCATTCGACGTCGGCGCTACTTCCGGCCTGACAGTCGAACAATCGCGGGATGCCGTGGCGCGCGCCAAAATTGCGTATGAGCAAGCGAAAAAGGCATCGACCCTGAAAAATGACGCGACCCGCTTCGAGCTTGCCGCGCGCCGCCATGCTTACGAACGCGCTCAATTACAGGTAGCCGATTTGGAGCGGCAACAAGAAGAACTGTCGGTGCGCTCACCGGTCGACGGGCAAGTGGGCCAGATTTTCGTCAACGACCGCTCCACGGTTGCCAAGGATGCAAAACTGCTGGCAGTCGTCGATCTGAGCAAACTTGAGGTCCAGGTTCAAGTCGCGGAAAGCCAGGCGCGCGAGCTGACCGCTGGCATGCCCGGGGAAATCAGCGGTAATGGCGGACAGTGGCGCGGCCGCGTCAGCAGCGTGTCGCCTGAAGTAGTCAATGGGGAAGTTTCTGCAAGACTGCGTTTTGATGGGGCGCAACCTGAGGCACTGCGCCAGAATCAACGGCTTTCCGTCCGCGTATTACTCGACAACCGCGCCAAGATACTGCGCATCGCGCGCGGCTCGTTTGTGGAAGAAGGCGGCGGGCGCTGGGCTTACGTGGTCACGGGCGATGAGGCCATCCGCCGCCCGATACGCCTCGGTGCACAGGGCATGTCGCAAGTGGAGATCCTGGATGGCATGAAGACCGGCGAAGAAATCATTATTTCAGGTAGCGGCATATTCAAAAACGCCGAACGCGTTCAACTAATCAAGTAGGGTTATCTATGCTTCTGATGCAACATATTGCCAAGGTCTACCGTACCGAGAGCGTCGAAACAAACGCCTTGCGTGACTTTAACCTCAGCGTCAACCAAGGCGAATTCGTCGCAGTCACCGGGCCGTCCGGATCGGGAAAAAGTACCTTCCTGGGGATCGCCGGATTGGTCGATACGCCCACCGGCGGCACCTATTCGCTCGATGGAACCGACGTGAGCACGATGAACGATAGCGCACGCAGCCGCTTCCGCAATCGCAAGATCGGTTTCATCTTTCAAGCCTTCAATTTGATTCCTGATCTCAACCTGATCAACAATATTGAAGTCCCTTTGGCTTACCGGGGCATCAAAGCCTCCGAGCGTCTGGAACTGGCTGATGCCGCACTAAAACGGGTCGGTCTCGGCTCCCGTGCAAAACACTATCCTGGTCAACTGTCGGGTGGTCAGCAACAGCGGGTGGCAATCGCCCGGGCCCTGGCTGGCTCGCCGGCACTCCTGCTGGCCGACGAGCCCACCGGTAATCTCGACAGCGAAATGGCGCGCGGCGTCATGGAACTATTGGAAGAGCTCCACGCTGGCGGCGCAACCATCGTCATGGTAACGCA
Organism: Massilia scottii; assembly: GCF_030846495.1. Taxonomy (NCBI): domain Bacteria; kingdom Pseudomonadati; phylum Pseudomonadota; class Betaproteobacteria; order Burkholderiales; family Oxalobacteraceae; genus Massilia; species Massilia scottii. Next base: position 6,987 of record NZ_JAVCWM010000019.1, read on the forward strand.
CGATTTGCCCTTGGCCGAGCGCGCCCAACGGATCGTCCGGGTCAAGGATGGCCACGCAACCGAAGTTACTCGCCTTGCGAGTGCCTTCACTGCCAAGGGAGGCAGTGCGTGAAGCAGTGGGCCTGGATCGCGTTACTTGGCATCGGGCCTCATGTGGCGGCAGCGCCAGTCGACGACTTGCTCACGCTATACACGCATGCTCGCGCCAACTACCCGACGCTGCAAAGAGCCGCCGCTCAAACCCGCCTGGCCAGCGCGGATGTCGATGCCGCCCGTGCGCCATTGCTGCCGCAATGGCAGCTGAACGTGTCGCAGCAGCGCGCGGGCGGAGCCCCATCCTACAATACGACAAGCAGTAAAATCACGCAGTCGGTGGTGGATGTCGCCGCCCGCGCCAATTTGAACGCCGCGCGCGCCGAGGCGAATGCACAAGACGCCAATTTCCATGTAGCCAAGCAGGCTCTGCTGGCCGAGCTCGCCATTCGCTACTTCGACATGCTGACCGCGGAGAGCCAGCTTGCCACGTACACCGCCAACGAAGCCGCATTTGCCGAATTGGTACGGCAGAGCGAAGTGCGCGTGGCCGAGGGGCTGTCGGCAGCCGCGGACGTCGATCAAGCCCGCGCCGCTCTCGGCCTGGCACAGGCGATTACCCAACAGGCAAAGGAAGCGCTGGCCGACGCCCGCCAGGCACTCCAGCAACTCGTCGGCCGTGCACCGGAACAACTCAAACACCTGAAGAAAAAATGGCAGCCTGCCGTGCTTCAGCCCGACCCGCAAGCCGATACCCTGGCCGACCACCCGCAACTTCAAGCTGGCGACGCAAGCATTAGCGCGGCAAAAGAACGCATTCATGCGGCGCAGGCCGGTCATCTTCCCACATTAGCGCTCACCGTCACCTCGGAACGGGCTCCGCGTGACTATCAGGCCCCAAGGACGTCGACGCATTCGGCCGTGGGCCTGCAGCTGTCGATCCCGCTCATGATGGGTGGCGCCACCCTGGCACAAGAAAGGCAAGCCGTGGCAAGGCGAGACATTGAAATCGCGCAAGTCGAAATGACCCGGCGCGACATTACGCGCAACATGAAGGCACAATGGGAGGCAGCACAAGGAAGTATTACGCAAATCAAGATCATCGAAGCGGGGGCGGCAGCGGCCGAGCGCGCGCTTGCCGCCATACGCTCGGGCCAGCAAATCGGCACCCGCACCCTCACCGATGTGCTCAACGCGATCCAGACCAATGGCCAGGCACAACTGCAACTGACCCAGGCGCGCCATCGCCATGTCGTCGCACTGCTGCTGCTCAAGCAGGCTGGCGGACGCTTGACCGTTGACGACCTCGCAGCAATCAATACCTTGCTGGAATAACCCCAGGGGCACGATCAGCAAATAAACCGGCTCTCCGGCAAGCCGCGCACACCCGGCACCGTCCCCCTGAATAGCCCGCCATCAGCTTGCACCGGATTGGCCAGCCCGACCCTGGCGCTGGTTGCATACAACTGGTCGAGCAGCGCGCCGCCGAACGCCACGCAGCTCGGCTGGCTGGCCGCCAGCGCCACGGTGCGGTCGATGCTGCCGTCCGGCGCATAACGCACCAGCTTGCCCGCGCCCCACTGCGCGTTCCACAGGTAGCCGCGCGCGTCGACGCACGACCCGTCCGGCTCGCCCTCGCCTTCCACCTGCGCAAACACGCGCTGGTTCGACAGCGCGCCGCTGACCAGGTCGTAGTCGCAGCAGCGGATCACCCGGTCCGGCGAATCGCAGTAATACATGGTCGCGCCGTCGGGACTGAAACAGATGCTGTTGGCAATCGCCACGTGCGGCAGCGGCAGGCGCTCCAGGCTCAGGTCGCGGTTGAGCCGGTAAAAGCCGCCGATCGGCAGGTGCGGCTCGACTTCATTGAAGGTGCCGAACACGAAGCGCCCCTGGCGGTCGCAGCGACCATCGTTCAGGCGCGTGGTCAGCCCGGCCTCGACCTCGCAAATCGGCGTGAGCGCGCCGCTGTCCAGCTCGACGTACGCCAGCCGCGTCGCCAGGCCCACCAGCAGGCGATTGTCGTGGTCGGTGAAGGCAAACGATGCCAGCCGCTCGGGCATGGCCCAGCTGCGCGTGGCGCCGCTGGCCGGATGGTGCGCCCACAGGGTCGAACCGAGAATATCGGTCCAGAACACCCGCCCGCTGCGCTCGCACCACAGCACACATTCGCCCAGCGCATTGTTGGCGTCGACCATTAGCTCAAGCATCATTTCTCCACCGAAAATTTGTACTTGGATACGGTCGCATATTCCTCGCCGGGGCGCAAGATGGTGTTCGGAAACGCGCGCTGGTTGGGCGAGTCGGGAAAGTGCTGCGGTTCCAGGCAGAAGCCGCTGCGAAAGCCGTAGGTCCGGCCCTTGCCGCTCAGCGTCCCATCGAGGAAATTACCGCTGTAAAACTGCACGCCCGGTTCTTCCGTGAACAGTTCGAGCACCCGCCCGGATACCGGCTCGTGCACGCGCGCAGCCAGGGTCATCGCCCTGGGCGCCGGTTTGTTGAGCACGAAGTTATGGTCGTAGCCGCCGGCGTGGCGCAATTGTTCTTCATCGTTGCCGATGCGCTCGCCGATCGCGTGCGGCGTGCGGAAGTCGAAGGCGGTGCCGGCCACCGGCGCCAGTTCGCCGGTCGGAATCAGGGTATGGTCGATCGGCGTGGTGCCATCGGCGTCGATCTGCAGCATGTGGCCGAGGATGTCGCCGCCGCCGGCCAGGTTGAAGTACGCATGCTGGGTCAGGTTGACCGGCGTGGCCTTGTCGGTCACCGCGTCGAAGGCCACCACCAGTTCGTCGGCGGCGGTCAGTTCGTACACCACCGTCACGTCGAGCGTGCCGGGATAGCCCTGCTCGCCGTCAGGGCTGCGGTAGATCAGGGTGACGCCGACCGAGTCGCCTTCCTGGAAGGGAATGGCGCGCCACAGCACGCGGTGGAAGCCCAGCTCGCCGCCGTGCAGGTGGTTGGGGCCGTTGTTGGTGGGCAGTTGCACCACCTGGCCGTCGAGCGTGAAGCGGCCATCGCGCAGGCGGTTGCCGTAGCGCCCGATCAGGGCGCCGAAGTACGGCGAGTCCTTCACGTAGGGCGCGACCGTGTCGAAGCCGAGCGTGATGTCGGCCAGGGCGCCGTTGCGGTCGGGCGCGTGGATTTCGGTGATGATGCCGCCGAAATCGGTGATCTTGACAACCAGCCCGTTCGGGTTGGTCAAGGTGGTCAGCGTGGCCGCCCTGCCGTCGGGCAGGTGGCCGAATGCGGTTTGCGTGATACTGGCTTGCACGGTGCTCCTCGTTAAGGTTCCTCAGGCGAGCGACGGGCGTCCGAACACGGGCATGCCCTGCTCGTCCCAGCGCAATGGCTTGACGAATGTGTGGCGGTCGGGGTTCCACAGCGGGTCGCCGACGATCTCGGTATAGGTACGAGCATGGTACACCAGCATCACCGTGTCGCCATCCTCGCCATAGGTAAAACTGTTGTGGCCTGGACCGTAGATGCCGTGTTCGTAGCAGGTTTGCAGCACCGGCTCGGCCAGCTTGGTCCACGAGGCCGGGTCGAGCAGGTCGGCGTCCTGGACGGCCCACAGCAAGCCCATCGCATAATTTTCGTCGGTGGCGCTGGCCGAGTAGCTGATGAAGATCTTGCCGTTGCGCTTGAGCACGGACGGCCCTTCGTTGACCCGGAAGCCGCGGATTTCCCAGCTGAATTCGGGCTTGCTCAGCATGACCGGCGGCCCGCCTAACTGCCACGGCGTGGCCATCGGCGCGATGTAGAGGTTGGAGTTGCCTTCGATCACCTCGTCCTTTTGCGCCCACAGGTAGTACAGCACGCCGTCATGGGTGAAGGTGGTGGCGTCGAGGCAAAAGGTATCGATGCCGGTGTTGATCTGGCCCATGAATTCCCATTCGCCCTCGAGCGGATTGGGGTTGGTATTGCGTACGGCATACATGCGGTGCTGGAACAGCTTGTGTTTGATCTCGCGGCTGGGCGCGGCGGCGAAGTAGACGTACCATGCGCCCTGGTTGAAATGAATCTCGGGCGCCCACAGCAGTTCGCTGTACGGTCCGGAATCCGGCTTGCGCCAGACATCGACCGCAGGCGCGTGCGCTAGTTCCGCAATGGTCGGCGCGCGCCGCACTTCGATGCGGTCGTATTCCGGCACCGAGGCGGTGAAATAGTAATAGCCGTCGCTGTGCTTGTAGATGAACGGGTCGGCGCGTTGTTCGATCAGGGGTGTCAGGGTTTGCATGGTCGTGGCGTTGGTCATGGAATTCAGGTAGCGGCGAAGCCGAGCTTGCGCATGTCGTTCTTGACGTCGCCGTAGTAGCTGTCGGTGATGCGGTATTTGAACATCAGCGCGCCCATCAGGAAGTGGAAGAAACCCGGGATCACGGTCAGCATCAGCGCGATGCCGCTCAGCGCCAGCGGGGTCTGCGCCTGGTTGGGTACGTACTGGAAATAGGTCAGCAACAGGCCGACCATGCCGCCGGCCACCGCCATGCCGGCTTTCTGGCACACCGAAATGCCGCCGAAGGCAAAGCCGGAGACGCGCTTGCCGGTCTTGACCTGGCCGTAATCGATGGTTTCGGCAATGGCCGACCAGAACACCGGCGCATGCAGGTCGACCACGAAGGAGAGCGCGAAATACAGGATAAAGGCGAGCACGGCGTCGCCCGGCTTGATGGCCACGTACATCAGCACGCTGATCAGGGCCACGCCGAGCTGGGTGTAGCGGAACAGCTTGACCTTGCAGTACGACTTGGTGATCCAGGTCGAGGCGACCATCGACAGGATCGCCGCCGCCACGCCGGTCGACAGGAAGGCCGATACCATCTTCGGCCCCAGGCCCAGGTAATAGGTGGCGTAGTAAATGGCGACCGAGCCGCGCACCACATAGCCGATGGTGCCGGTCACGCACACGCCGCACAGGATCAGCCACTGGTCGTTGCGCATCAGCAGCGTGAACTGCTCGAGCAGCGATTGCCGCTCGACCACGTGAATCACTCTTTCGGTGGTGGTAAACACGCAGAACAGGAACAGCGCCACGCCCATCACCGCCATGACCGCCATCGCCGCCTGGTAACCGGCCGCCGCACTGCCCTTGCCCCATTCTTCGGCCAGCAGCGGCACGATGATGGTCACCATGAAGGCGCCGATCTTGGCGAAGAACAGGCGATAGCCGTTGGCCGAGAGGCGCTCCTGCGGGTCGCTGGTCAGTCCGCTGATCAGGGAAATATAGGGAATGCCGACCCCGGCCGTCATCAGGGTCATCAGGATGTAGGTGCCGTACGCCCACACCAGCTTGGCGTCATAACCCCAGGCTGGCGTAGTAAACACGAAAAACACGCTGACGCCGTAGGGAACGCACAGCCACAGCAGCCACGGGCGATAGCGGCCCAGGCGCGAAGTGAAGCGGTCGGTGACCTGCCCCATGGCCAGGTCGGCCACCGCGCCGATGACTTTCACCACCACGAACAGCAGCGCCAGGTGCTCGGTGCGCAAGCCGTAGATATCGGTGTAGAAGAAGGTGATGAGCAGCATCATCGACGAGATCACCACGTTGAGCGCCATGTCGCCGGTGCCGAAACCGACTTTTTCGAGGGTCGATAATTTCTGGGAATTCTTAGCTAGCGTATTCATTCAAACTTTCTCAGCCATACAAGGACAGAAAGCGCTGCGTGCAATTTCCACGCAACGCTTCCGGGATGATCGCTCGGGGCGCGGCTTACATCTTGTAGCGCAGCGACAGGCCCACCACGCGGTCGTAGCGGCGGATATCGCGCGGGTTGCTGGCGACGCCATGGTAATCGTGGTACTTGCGGTCAAGCAGGTTCTCCACGTCCACGGTCAGGCTCATCGCCTCGCTGATCTTGTAGGACAGCGAGGCATCCATGGTCTTGATCGGATCGACGATCAGATCGAAGCCCAGGCCCCGGTAGTTGAAGGTGTCGACATACTTGTCGCGCCAGTTGTAGGCCAGGCGGCCGGACCAGCCATCGCGCTCGTACAGGCCGACGATGTTGTACGACAGTTTGGACATGCCCACGAATGGTTTGAGCACGCCGCCGGTATCGGTCAGGTCGCCCTTCATGTAGGTGATGTTGGCCTGCAGGCCGAAGCCGCCCAGCCAGCCCGGCAATTTATCGTAGAACTGCTGGTAGGACAATTCGGCGCCCTGCAGCGTGCCCTTGGACATATTGCGCGGCCGGTTCACGTCGTACACGATGCCGTTATAGGTTTCCTTGGTCGAACTGGTCAGGATGTAATTCTTGAAGTCGTGGCGGAACAGGGTGGCCGTGAGCGAGCCGGTCGGCGCGAAATACCATTCCGCGGCGGCGTCGAAGTTATTGCCTTCGATCGGTTTCAGGTCGGGATTGCCGCCCGTGCCCACCGCTTGCACGGTGGTGCTCGGCACGTTGTAGGACACGCCCGGATTGAACTGGTCGAAGTTGGCGCGCTGCATGGACTTGCCTGCGGTCAGGCGTGCCTGCACGTCCGGCAGGATCATCGCCTTGAGCGTGGCGTTGGGCAGCACGTCGGTCGACGATGGCGTACTGGAGACCGGCAGAATCACGTCGTTGGCCTGCGAATAACCGCTCAGCACGCCCTTGGTCTGCACCACGCGCACCCCGATGGTGCCGTCCACGGGAATATCGCCGGCGCGGAAACCGTACTTGGCCTTGGTATAGATGGCGTAGGTGGTTTCCTGGTTATTGAACTGCGACAGCCTGTCTTCCTCGGTCCTGGCGCCGGTGCCGTTGAACAGCTTGCGCAGCGAACCGATGTTGTCGTGCATGTAGGCAGCACACGGCGTCACCCACGACGCCATGCCGTAGTCGCCCGCCATCGGCATCGAATTGCAAGCCAGGCCGGGCACCGAGCTCAGAGGGATGTTGCCTGGCGCCGGCTGGAAACCGTCCAGCTCGTGCACATACGCCGCGTTGCGTTTGGCGACGCGCACGCCGGTGGATACTTCCTTGATGAAGCCGTCGTTTTCCGGGCTCCAGGTGGCGTCGGCACGCCAGTCGGTCGAGCGGCCTTCGGCATGGCTGTGGTTATCGAAGAAGGTGGCGACCCGATAATTGTTCGGGTTGGTCATGTCGTAACCGGGATAGGAAAATTGCGCTCCGCCATTGACGTAGGTATTGCCCGTGATCGTGGGCGGGGCCGCCACCAGGTCGACGATCGGATATTCCTGGCGCACTTTGCTCAAGGTGCGCGCCAGTTCGGTCGTGACGCGCCAGCCCGGCGAGACGTTCCAGCGCGCGCCGATGGCGCCCTGGCTGCCCAGCGAGTAGTCGTGCGGCGCCTGGGTCGAGCCCAGCGCGAACGGATTGGAGTTGGGCGAGGTCGCCGTCTGCACCTGGTTGGTGCCGGGAATGAGGGTGTAGCTCGAATTCTTGTTCAGGCCGAGCGCGCCGACGTAAAACTGGCGTTCGGCGTCGTGATGGATTTGGGTGGAGATGCCTTCGGCAAACAATTCCAGATCCGCGTTCGGGCGCCACTGCACGGCAAAGTTGCCGGCCACGCGCTTGCGCTGGCCCTGGTACAGCACATGTCCCAGCTCGTCCGGCGCGGAGATGCCGGCGCCGAGGTCGGCGGCACGGTCCTTCGGCGGCGAGTTCCAGGTGACCTCATCGTGATAATTGCCATCCTGGTACGACAGGCCGAGCAGCGCGCCGATGTCGCCGTAGCCGGTTTTCCAGCGGTTCGAGATCATCCCGGACAGGTTGGGATCGTTGGTTTTCGACTTGTCGCGGTTTTCCACGCGCGCCATGATGCTCGACGTGAAGCCCTTGGCGTCGAACGGGCGCGCGGTGCGCACATCGATCACCCCGGCGGTGCCGCCCTCGACCATCTCGGCGCCCTGGGTCTTGTACACATCCACCCGCTGCAGCATGGCGGCTGGAATGTCGGCCAGGTACAGGCTGCGTCCTTCCTTGCCGGCGGTGAACATCTCACGGCCATTGAGCAGGGTCACCAGGCCGGGCAAGCCGCGGATGACGACTTCGCGCGCTTCGCCGTTTTCACGGCGGATCTGCACGCCGGTGATGCGGCCCAGCATTTCGGCGACGTTCTTGTCCGGGAACTTGCCGGCTTCCTCGGCGACGATGGAATCGAGCACTTCATCGGCATTGCGCTTGATGGTCTGGGCGCTCTGGGCGGCCTTGCGCACGCCCGAGACGGTGACCACGCTGGTGCTGTCGGCCGGAACCGCATCCTGCGCCCATACCGAGGCGCCGCTCAACATGCCGGCGCCGGCCAGCGCCGCCACGGTCATTTTCAAGGTCAAGGGGGGGCGGGAAATGGCCGCGACGGGGCCTTGTGCGTGCGATGTCATACGTCTCCTTGGCATTCTAGTTATATGATTCTTGGGTATTTTTATCCCTTGAACCGGATAGTAAGGAAACGCAAAGAATCAATCCAATCATATTTTTCCGGTTTTCGATACCGTTTTTGATATGGATTCCAGCACGCCATCGAGGTCGCTCCCGGCCGCCAGGCGCGCTTTTACTGCTGAGCAACCTATATGCACCTCTGGCGACTGCAGCAATTGTTGCAGGGCATTGGCGAGCGCGCGGGCGCTGGCTTTGCCGGCCTTGAGCGTCATGCCGGCGTGGAGGGCCGTGACGCGCGCCGCGTTGTCGAACTGGTCGTAGGCCATCGGCACGATCAGCTGGGGCGTACCCGCACGCATCGCTTCGGCCGTGGTGCCGATGCCGCCGTGGTGCACCAGCGCCGCCGCGCCCGGCAGCAAGGCCGACAGCGGGCAGTAATCCTGCCAGAAGGCCGATGCCGGCAGCGCCGCCGGCACCTGCGCCCGGTGCGGCGTGAGGAACACGATGCGCCGTCCCAGCTTTTGCGCCGCTTCGAGCGCGCTGGCGAAAAACGCGGCCGCCTGCAGATTGCCGGTGCCATGGGTCACGATGAGCGGGGCGCTGCCCGCGCGCATGAACTCCACCAGACCCGGCGCCATCGACGCGCCCGGGTGCGGGTCGTACAGCGGAAAGTCGCCGCACAGCAGCGGCGAAGGCCAGTCCGGCTGGCGCGCGGCTAACCACTCGGGAAACAAGGTCACCGACAAGTTCGGCGCGCCATACATCGTGTCCATATAGCTCGATATGGGTGCCCGCCCTTGCAGCCGGCGCGCCGCATTCAGGTCGGGCAGGGCCACCGGATTCACTGCAGAAGCCTCGACCCCGCGCCATAGCCAGCGCCGCAGGGTCAATGGCAGCCAGCGCGGCACCGCGAACGGTCCCAGCATCGGCAGATCGTGGACCGTGCGCAGATTGGACGGGGCCAGGAAGCCGGCCACGATGCGGATGCCGGGCCGCTCCGCCCGGCACAGATCGGCATGCGCCACCACCAGCGGATGGACCAGCATCGTGCACGGCTCTTCCGGCGGCAGTGCTGCCATGAATGCGCGCATCTCGTCCATGCCGGACTGCATGGCGCGCCAGACGACGCCGAAGCCGCGCCGGGGATGCCACAGGTCGGGATCGTTCAGGACGGCCGGATCGGCCGGCATGGGATGAAACGCCAGGCCGGCCTGATGCACCAGCGCTTCGTGCATGGCGGGTGCGAGGAACGTGACGGCATGGCCGCGCTCGCGCAGGCCGAGCGCCAGCCTCAGGAATGGAAACAGGTCGCCGGCCGTGCCGGTCGTAACCACGATAATATGCGGCAAAACGGTCGAATAATCAGACATGGCGCTTCCATAATGAGATGAACCGCGCTGGCGCCGACGGGCGCGAAGCGCCGCTCATCATACAGCGTACCGGCGCTGCCCAGCCCCGGCCATTTACGCTATGCTATTTCAGTTCTCCACATTCAAAGTCCAAGGAACCCTCATGCGTTTGCGTCTTTCCCGCCCGCTGCTCGGCACCACGGCATTGCTGGCCGTGCTGATGTCCCCGCTCTCCCCCGCGACCGCCGCCCCATCGGCCAATCCGGCTGCGGCCACCGCGCCCGCGCGCGCGACGAACCAGCTGCACAAGCTGGCCGATGCTTTTTATCAGGCCCGTGCCCGCTTCGATCCGCTGCTCATTACCGCCAATGGCGACAGCCGCTATAACGGCCAGCTGGGACTGAGCATCTCGCCAAAAAGCCGCAGCCGCCAGTTTGCCCTGTACCGCCGCATGCAGACACAGTTAAAAGCCATTCCGCGCGCGCGCCTGAGCGACAAGGAACAATTGAACTACGACCTGCTCGCATTCGAGCTGGAAAGTGGCCTCAGCCTGGAGAAATTCCCCGAGCATCTGCTCCCGCTGAACCACTTCGATCATGTTCCCGGCACGCTGGCCAATTACGCCAGCGGCACCGGCTCCCAGCCCCTCAATACCGTGGCCCAGTATCAGGATTACCTGAGCCGGCTGAACCAGCTCCCGGCGTGGATCGACCAGGCCATCGCCAACATGCGCGAAGGCGTCAAGCGCGGCATCGTGCAGCCGACAGCGATTACGGTGGCGATGCTGCCCCAGTTCCAGCAACTGCGCAGCGCCACTCCGGAAGCGAATATCTTCTATACGCCGGTCAAGAATCTGCCGGCGGCTTTTTCGCAAGCGGATAAAGACCGTCTGAGCGCGGCCTACCGCGGCACGATTGCCGGCAAACTCTCCCCTGCCCTGGACCGGCTGGCGACTTACCTGGAAAAAGAATACCTGCCCGCCAGCCGCAATACCGATGGCTGGAGCGCCCTGCCCGATGGCGCGGCGTGGTACCAGGCGCAGATCAAGGACCGCACCACGGTGTCGATGAATCCCGAAGAGATTCACCAGCTGGGATTGAAGGAAGTGGCGCGCATCGGGCAGCAATGGGCGGTGCTCGGTCCCAAGCTCGGTTACAGCGGCCCACCGGCGGCGCTGCCGCAATGGGTCGTAGCGCAGGAAAAATTCAAGCCATTCAAGACCGAAGCGGAAGTGCTCGACGCCTATCGCCAGATCGACAGCAAGGTCAGGGGCAAACTCGCGCCGCTGTTTTCGCTGCTGCCGAAAGCGCCGCTCGAACTGCAGCTCGAACCGGAATTGAGCCGCGCGACGGCATCCGACCATTACACGCCGGCGGCGGCCGACGGCTCGCATCCGGGCGTGTTCTGGGCGGTCGTGAACGACCCCAAACAATACAGCCGCACCGGCATGGTCACCTTGTATCTGCATGAAGGCCAGCCCGGCCACCATTTCCATGCGGGGCTGCTGAAGGAACTCGACGTACCGGATTTCCGCAAATTCAATACCGAGAATCCGAATATCGGCGCATTTACCGAAGGCTGGGCGCTGTATGCGGAAACCCTGGGCCACGAGTTCGGCCTGTACGACGATCCGGAAGCGTACTTCGGCCATCTGAACGATGAATTGCTGCGCGCCGTCAGGCTGGTGGTCGATACCGGCATGCACGCCAAAGGCTGGACCCGCGAGCAGGCCATTGCGTACGCGCGCGAGACGCTCGGTTATAGCGAAGCGCGCGCCAAGAACCAGATCGAGCGCTACATGGTGTGGCCGGCGCAGGCGCTGAGCTACAAGATCGGCGCGCTCAAGATCCTGGAATTGCGCGAACGCGCGCGCAAGGCGATGGGCGACAAATTCAGCCTGCCCAAGTTTCACGAAGTGGTGATCGGCGACGGCACCTTGCCGCTGCCGCTGCTCGAAGCGCGCGTGGATCGCTGGATCGCGTCGGCGAAATAGGTGTCGAAAAGACCTACGATGTTTTCACTAAAAAAAAGGATATTCTGAATGCAAGCTGAGCGTTACCTCGTTATCGATTTTGAAGCCACCTGCTGCGACAAGGGCACGGTGGCGCGCGACCATATGGAAATCATTGAAATTGGCGCCGTGATGGTCGACGGCGCCAGCCTCGCCGTGGTCGACGAGTTCCAGAGCTTCATCCGCCCGGTGCGGCACCCGGTGCTCACGCCGTTCTGCACCACGCTCACCTCGATTCAGCAGACGGACGTCGACAGTGCGCCGCTGTTCGGAGAAGCGATCGACCACTTCAAAACCTGGCTGTATCAATACAGCGATTTCCTGTTCTGTTCCTGGGGCGACTACGACCTGAAACAGCTGCGCCAGGACTGCGCATTCCACAACGTGCCCTATCCGATCAGTGCATCGCACATGAACGTCAAGCGCCTGATGGCGGAACGCCAGAAGCTGCCAAAAAAACCGGGGCTGGGGGAAGCCATCCGGATGGCCGGCATGACCTTCGCCGGCGCGCACCATCGCGGCATCGACGACGCCCGCAATATCGCGCGCCTGCTGCCCTACGTTTTCGGGGAAGCGCGCCTGCGCCGCTGACCGGCCGGCAACGGGCGACGGCTCTCTCGCGGGAACGAGAGTTTTTCATAGTAATCATTCCAAAAAAACAGAACGGGTTGCTGGATGGAAGCGCTCGACGCAGGGGCGTCCGCAACGATGATGATTGCATCGCTGCATGGACTCGGTCTCATGGCGGGCTTCGGTGCGATCAAGTCGAACCTTGTTCGATATCCAAGGCAGGTTTTTGATGAAATATAAACTATTTACATCAATTGATCGGAAACCGAACCGGAAGGAACTGATTATGAAGAACCTGCGTCCCACCAAACTGCTGCGGCCTCTGGCTTTTCAGCTCGGAATTACCTGCTGCGCCGTGATCTTGCCTGCTTCGGCATCCGCCGCCAATTTCTATAGCGGCGCGAACTGTGTCGCGGTTAACGGCACGCCAGTGTATGTCGACGGCATGGTACGGAATGTGTCCACCACGAGTGGGCTGAGGGTGAATTGTCCCGTGATCACGGACGGCATCCGCGGACTGGAAAGGGCGGGTGTACGATTCCTTGACTACAGTGCGGCTTCCAACGTTAACTGTATTCTGATCAGCCGTAGCTCAGCTGCGCGCGCCTACGATGCTGCTCCTCGCATTGAGAGCTCGGGCCGTGGGGGACCACAGAGCCTTGCGTCGGCGGGGGTGAGCGGTGGTGGTGCCGGATATCGTATCTACTTCGAGTGCGTGATCCCCCGCAGGGCGCCGGGCGAGCAGTCGTCGGGGATTGAAGCGTACTTCGCCCTGGAACCCTTGTAGCACACGCCTGCGAGTTGAAAGAGGTCCCCAGTCGCGTGTCGAGCACCGAGGAGTGAAACCTCGTCCGACGCGACACGTATCGTGTTCATGGCTTGCCGAAGAACAGATAAAACGTCTGGTTGCCTCGTTCCCCGATCCCCACCGCCACGGTGAACGGCCCCAGGGCCGTATTCACCGCCCCGAACAAGGAATTGGCAAACTGGACCCGTTCCATCGGGTCGCCATTCAAGCGCCGCGTCATCTTGCCTATTTCGACCGAGGCGCCCAGATACACGTTGCGGGTGCCCAGCAAGCTCGTCTTGAGCGTATACACGCCGCGCCCGAACAGATAATCGCCACCGAGGAACTGGCGCGCCTGGTAACCTGACAGGTTCAGGAATCCGCCCAGCGAAAACAATTCCATCAACGGTAAATCGTCGCCCCACAGCTTGCCCGCGCGTCCCGCCACGCTGAAACGGTGCGCGCCACTGTTCCACGCCCTTTCGTGGCCCATGTCGAGGCGCTTGTAGGCGAGCGTGCTGCGCACCGAGGTCGGGGCGATACGCGCATTCACAAAGGTGAAATTTCCCGACGATGGAAACACCCAATCGTCGAGCCTGTCCTGCACGTATTCGAGTTTGATGACGCCGATCTGGTTTCTCTCGCTGGTCAATTGCGATACGCCGATGCTCGGATCGGAGCGCTCGGTGCCGCGTTCCAGGCCCACTTTGAAGGTGCTGTCGTCATCGACGTGATTGACCAGATCGATCCCGACAGACGCATGCTTGGCGCTGTAGGTCGCCACCGCCTTGTCGTTGATGATCAGGTTATCCTTGTTCTGCGAAAAACGCACTGTCGGCGCAATGTACCAGCGGCTTTCTCCTCCGAGCGGCTGATATAGCTGGGAGGTGAAGGAATTGAACTGGCCCAGCGACACGGTATTGCGCCATTCCAGGCCGGAACGCGTCAGCCATTTGCCGCGATGCGCCAGCAGGATCGTAAAGTCGCTGTCCCCGGCCAGGTCGGTCGATAATCTCACGCCGGCCTGCAGATAATTCGGGCCCCATTGTTTTTCGACCGGTTCAATCACCAGGGTGCGTCCGTCCGGACCATGCTCGAAACGGTGCGTGACGTTTTCAAAGTCGCCCGTCGAATACAGGCTGTTCATGTTGGCGTGCAGTTCCGCCGTACTGAATTGCTGGCCCGGCTTGATCGAGAACTTGCGGTTGATGAATCGTTCGCTGACATGTTTCAGCTGCCTGGTATCGATGCGCACCGAATTGACCTTGACCACGGCCGGATGGCGCGCCGCGCGCGCGGCCAGGTGCGCCTGGAAGTCGGCTTCCGACAGGGCGAGCGGCGCCAGGCGCTCCGCTGCCACGCGCGCGGCGGCGGCGCCCATGTCGATGGTCTTGGCGGAGTTTTCAAAATCGGCCGCGCTGAAGTCGCCCAGCTGCGGCAAGATCAATACGTCGCGCGGCGTCAGTTCGCGCAGCGACGTCTCGACATTCTGCTCGGTGAGGATGTTGAGCATTTGCTGGCCCACGCCGAAGGCCGAGACGATCTGGTCGCGCTTGAGCAAGGGCGTGCCGAGATTGACGGCAATGACGATATCGGCGCCCATGGCGCGCACCACATCGACCGGCAGGTTGCGCACCAGACCACCGTCGAGCAGCGCGCGGTCGTCGATCTCGACCGGGGCGAACACGCCAGGCACCGACATGCTGGCCCGCATCGCGCGCGCAATGCCGCCGCGTTCGAGCACCACCATCTTGCCGTTTTCGATGTCGGTGGCCACGGCGCGGAAAGGAATATCGAGTTCATCGAAATGCGCGACGTCGCCGGTGTTGGCGGCCAGGGTATGAAAGAAGAATTCGATCTGCTGGCCGTAATTGAGGCCGCGCGGCAGGCGCATTTCGGCGTCGGAAAAGCCGATCTCACCGCTGACGATGTTCTTGCGCTCGGTCGCCTTGGCGTAGGTCGAGCGTTCAAGGCGCGGTGGGCTGTCGGTAAGGACCTTGTTCCATTCGACGCCGGCGATGCGTTTTTCCAGATCGTCCGGACGGTTACCCATCGCGTAGGCCCCGGCCACGATCGACCCCATGCTGGTGCCGACCACGTAATCGACCGGGATGCGCATCTCTTCCAATACCTTGAGCACGCCGATATGGGCCACGCCGCGCGCACCGCCGCCGGAAAGCACCAGGCCGATTTTGGGGCGCTGGGGAGGGTCGGCGGCGAGGACGGAGGAGTGGAAGACGGCGAGGAAGAGGAGGACGGAGGCGGAGAAGGCGCGCATGGCTTGACAGGTTGAGTTGAACGGCGAACGACAAGCACCCCGTCGTTCCCGCCGAGTGCCGCCTTGGCGCGGGAACGACAGGGACTACTCTGGCCGCAGGGGTGTAAAGGCATCCTTGCCGACCACCGTGTTCCACTGTCTGACTTTATATCCGGTCACCACGCCATGAAGCAGATACGGATCGGCCTTGGCAAACGCCTCCACCACCGCCGGCGAATCGCTCTGGAACATCAGTACCGACATATCGGCCGGATCGGAAAACGCGCCGCCCATGATCAGTTCACCGCGCTCCTGCGCTTCCCATGCCAGTTTCAGGTGCTCATTGCGGTACTGGCCGCGACGTTCGAGATAATCCGGGGCCAGGTCGTAACACAACAAATAGTGCATGCAATCTCCGTCAAAACGCCATCATAAAAACCGGTCAAGAATCTTCCGGCTGTGCTTGTCGATGGTGAACATATCGCGGATCAGGAACTGGATGCCGTGGTTATCGGCCACCAGCAGCGACGCATCGCCGATCCGGCGAATATCCTCTTCGCCCTTGAGCGTAAACGCGGTATCGCCCCGGTCGGTCTTGACTTCCCATGTGCATGGCGTGGCAAAACTGCTGACACTGACAATATGGTGAATCACCGGCATGAATTCGCGTCCATCGAGCTCATCTTGCACCAATTCGCGGATTGCCGCTGGCAGTGCCCCCAGATTGTCGATCCAGCCGACTTCCTTGCCATTGGTCAGCACCATCGAAATACCCTGGTCCGGCGCCTGAATCGGGAACGCCCGCACCGGCGAGACGCCATAATGGACTTCGCCGTCTTCCGCCGTCAGTGTCAGCTTGCCGAAACTGTCGCGGCTTAATGTAAATACCGAGCTTGCTGCGCTTGCCATGTCTTAATCCCCGTCCTTGTCGTCCATATCCGTATCGACGTTGCGCGCCTGCGCTTCGTACAGCCGGAAATAGGCGCCTTCGCGCGCCATCAGTTCGTCGTGGCTACCCTCTTCCATCACCACGCCGCGGTCCAGCACCACCAGGCGGTCGGCCCGGTGCAAGGTCGACAGGCGGTGCGCGATGGCGATCGTGGTGCGGCCCTGCACCAGGTTATCGAGCGCTTTCTGGATTTCCTTTTCGGTTTCCGAATCGACCGAGGAGGTCGCTTCATCCATGATCAGGATGCGCGGATCGATCAGCAGCGCGCGCGCGATCGAAATGCGCTGGCGTTCGCCGCCCGACAAGCCCTGCCCGCGCTCGCCGACCATCGAATCGTAGCCCTGCGGCAGGCGCAGGATGAATTCGTGCGCGTGCGCCGCGCGCGCCGAGGCGATGATTTCCTCGCGCGTCGCGTGCGGCTTGCCGTACGCGATATTTTCGGCGATGGTGCCGAAAAACAGGAACGGCTCCTGCAGCACCAGCCCGATGTTTTGCCGGTAGTCGGATACCGCGAACGAACGGATATCGACGCCATCGAGCAAAATTGCCCCTTCCGACACATCGTAGAAGCGGCAGATCAGATTGACCAGGGTACTCTTGCCCGATCCGCTATGCCCCACCAGCCCGACGAATTCGCCCGCCTTGATATTCAGCGAAATGCCGCGGTTGACCGCCCGGTTGCCGTAACGGAAACCCACTTCGCGCAAATCGATGCGCCCTTCGATCTTGTCGAGCTTGACGGGATTGGCCGGTTCCGGAACGCTCGATACATGGTCCAGGATATCGAAAATCCGCTTGGCGGCCGATGCCGATTTCTGGGTTACCGACACGATCCGGCTCATCGAATCGAGACGGCCGTAAAACCGGCTGCTGTAGGTAATGAACAGGGTCAGCACGCCGACCGTGATATTTTTGTTCGATACCAGCCAGATGCCGAATACCCACACCACCAGCAAACCGAGTTCGGTCAGGAACGAGACGGTCGGCGAAAACAGCGACCAGACCCGGTTGAGTTTATCGTTGACGGCCAGGTTATGTTTATTCGCATCGCGGAACCGGGTCGCTTCGCGCTGTTCCTGGGCAAAGGCTTTCACCACGCGCACGCCCGGAATGGTATCGGCCAGCACATTGGTCACTTCGCCCCAGACCCGGTCGATTTTCTCGAAGCCGGTGCGCAGGCGGTCGCGCACGATATGGATCATCCATGCGATAAACGGCAGCGGCACCAGGGTAATCACGGCAAGCATCGGATTGATCGAGCACAGGATCACGCCGGTCATGATAATCATCAGCACATCGGACGCGAAGTCGAGCAGGTGCAGGGATAAAAACACGCAGATGCGGTCGCTGCCGCTGCCAATGCGCGACATCAGGTCGCCCGTGCGCTTGCCGCCGAAATACTCGAGCGACAGCTTCATCAAATGTTCATAGGTGGCCGAGCGCAGGTCGGCGCCCATCCGTTCCGACACCAGCGCCAGCACATAGGTCTTGCCCCAGCCCAGCAGCCACGCCAGCACGGCCGAACCGAACAGGCCGGCCATGTACAGCCACACCAGGTTCTGGTCGACCGGCTGCCCGTTCTGGAACGGGATCAGCACGTTATCCATCAGCGGCATGGTCAGATACGGCGGTATCATATGCGCCGCGGTGCTGGCCAGCATCAGGAAAAAGCCCAGCCCGAGCTGCCCGCTGTACGGCTTGGCGAAGCGCCACAGGCGGAACAGGGTCCAGGTCGACGGCGGCGTGTACAGCACCTTGGTGCAGATCGGGCACTCGTCCTGGCCCGGTTCGAGCGGCGCCTTGCAACTCGGGCACACGTTCTGCTCGGACAGTTGCACCGGCAAGCCGCTGACAAAACTGTCGCGCTGTTCGCTGAAATGGTCGAGCACGCGGATCGCGTGCAGGTTCTGCCCCAGGGTGAAGCGCCAGGAGCTCAGCAAACCTTGCTCGTCGAACAATTGCAGATGGCCGACACCGGCGTGATCGTGGTGCGTGAGCGACAATCCGGGACGGAAAGCCCACTCGCGCCACTCGGTTTCGCCCGGCGCGCGCGCCAGCAGGCGGCGGCTGGTGACCAGCACCAGGCCTTTTTTGAAGCGCAATCTGGCATCGAGGTCAACCTCGACGCCACTTAAAACGTTTTCCCCAGGTGCAAGTTTATTGGCGACGTCAGCCTGCCAGTGTTCAGGCAGGGAAAGCGGCCCGTTGGGCGTCGTCATAGGAGAAACAGATGGATCTATAGTCATCGTAGTGCGGTTCCGGCTCTGGGCCACGAATTTACGGGCGGAAATTGTTCAACGTGGGCGCCGTCGGCAGGGGCTCCCTGGGATGCAGTACCAGCGTGCCGCAGGGCATGCCCGCGCGACGCGTTCGGGAATCCAGACTGGCAGAAATCGGTTCAGCACGGTAAGCTTCGTCTCTAGCAAGTATACAACATGATGCGCTTTGAAAAGCCTTACGAGGTCTTGGGGCGTGAACGTCGCCAGGCCTGTTATCAAGAAATAACGACATGACAAAGAAGAAAGAAATCAGCGTTCTGCGGGTAAGTCACCTGCGCGGACCCAACATCTGGACCTATCGCCCGGTGATCGAGG
This sequence comes from Massilia scottii, assembly GCF_030846495.1. Taxonomy (NCBI): domain Bacteria; kingdom Pseudomonadati; phylum Pseudomonadota; class Betaproteobacteria; order Burkholderiales; family Oxalobacteraceae; genus Massilia; species Massilia scottii. The sequence goes on from NZ_JAVCWM010000019.1 coordinate 25,864, forward strand.
CGTGGCTGGATATCGGCGCACTCGAAGATTTTCCCTCGAACCTGCTGCCCGGCCTGTACGAACGCCTGACCGCCTGGCTGCCCGGCCTGATCGAACACCGCTGCGGCGTGGGCGAGCGCGGCGGCTTCCTGGAGCGCCTGCGCGAAGGCACCTGGTCCGGCCACATCCTCGAACATGTCGTTCTCGAACTGCAAAACCTGGCCGGCATGCGCACCGGCTTCGGCAAGACCCGCTCCACCGGCCAGCTGGGGGTCTACAAGATGGCCTTCCGCACGCGCCAGGAAGAAGTTGGCCTGGCCGCGCTCGACACCGGGCGTGCCCTGCTGATGGCCGCCATCGACGACACCGCGTTCGACCTGGACGCCGCCGTCGCCACGCTCAAGGATATCGTCGACCGCCAGTGCCTGGGCCCGAGCACGGCCCACATCGTCGAAGCGGCCACCGAGCGCAAGATCCCGTTCATCCGCCTCACCGACGGCAACCTGGTGCAGCTTGGCCATGGCGCCGCCCAGCGCCGCATCTGGACCGCCGAAACCGACCGCACCAGCGCGATTGCCGAAAGCATCGCCAGCGACAAGGACCTGACCAAGACCCTGCTCAAATCGTGCGGCGTGCCGGTGCCCGAGGGCAGCCTGGTACGCAGCGCCGAGCAAGCCTGGGAAGAAGCGCAGGACATCGGACTGCCGGTGGTCGTCAAGCCCTACGACGGCAACCACGGGCGCGGCGTCTCGCTCAACCTGATGACCCAGGCCGACGTTGAAAAAGCCTACCGCCTGGCCGCGCGCAAGGGCGAGAGCGCCAGCGTCATCGTCGAGCGCTTCATCCCCGGCGACGAACACCGCCTGCTGGTGGTGGGCACGCGCATGGTCGCCGCCGCCAAGGGCGAGTCGCTCTGGGTCACCGGCGACGGCGTGGGTGACATCGTCGCCCTGGTCGACAGCCAGATCAACACCGACCCGCGCCGCGGCGTCGGCGAAGAATCGCCGCTCAACCTCGTGGCGCCGGACGTCTCCGCCGAAATCATCCTCGAACTCGAACGCCAGGGCATGAGCGCGCGCTCGGTCCCGCTGGCCGGGCAAAAAGTGCTGATCCAGCCGAACGGCAACGTCGCCATCGACGTCACCGATAAGGTGCACCCATCGATCGCCCACGCCGCCGCACTGGCCGCGCGCATCGTCGGCCTGGACATCGCCGGGATCGACCTGGTGGCCGAAGACATCACCCGCCCGCTCGACACCCAGCGCGGCGCCATCATCGAAGTCAACGCCAGTCCCGGCCTGCTGGCCCACCTCAAACCCGGCCAGGGCCAAGCGCGCCCGGTCGGCACGGCCATCATCGAGCACCTGTTCGCCGCGGGCGAAAGCGGGCGCATTCCGGTGGTCGGCGTGACCGGCACCAGGGGCACCAGCCTGATTGCGCGCCTGATCGGCTGCCTGGTGCACCTGACCGGCAAGCACACCGGCGTGGCCAGCGGCCAGGGCCTGTTCCTCGACCAGCGCCAGGTCACCGGCGACAACGCCATGACGTTCGAGGCCGGCCAGCGCCTGCTGATCAACCGCACCGTCGAAGCGGCTGTTTTTGAAAGCAACGCACGCACGATCCTGTCCGAAGGCCTGGCCTACGACAAATGCACGGTGGGCGTGGTGACCGACATGGATGGCCACGAAGCGCTGGCCGACTTCCACATCATGGATGCCGACAGCATGGCCAACGTGATGCGCACCCAGGTCGACGTGATCCTGCCCCACGGCGCGGCGGTGCTCAACGGCGCCGACGAACGTGTCGCGGCGCTGGCCGAGCTGTGCGACGGCCGCGTGATCTTCTACGCGCTCGACCCCGCACTGCCGGTGATCGTGGCGCACCGCGGCGCCGGCGAACGCGCGGTCTTCATGCGCGGCCAGGACGTGGTGCTCGGCGACGGCGCGCAGGAAACGGTGCTGTTCCAGATGTCCACGCTCAAGCCGGGCACCGCCAGGTATCCCGAAACGGTGCTGGCGGCGGTGGCGGCGGCATGGGCGCTCGACGTACCGGCGGCCCTGATCGGCGCCGGCTTGCGCACCTTCGACACGGCTGCGGACAAAGCCACCAAAGGCAAACTTTAACAACACAGCGCCCGGCCGGAAACGGCCGGGCTGCCGGCAGTGTCAACGCCCGAGGGCGCAGCGACGCACCAGCGCAACACTTAGGATGAAACGGTTTATGGAAGTATCTCGCGTACGGGCCCTGCGTGGTCCCAACCTCTGGAGCCACCACACCTCGGTCGAAGCGATCGTTGCCTGCACCATTGCCGAACAGGATATCGACGCCCTGCCCGGCTTCGAAAAGCGCCTGCGCGCGCTGTTCCCGCAAATGAGCTCCCTGCAAACGCTCGGCCACTACGACCCCATCGCCATGGCCCAGGTGCTGGAACTGGCGGCGCTGTCGCTGCAGGCGCAAGCCGGCTGCCCGGTCACCTTCAGCCGCACCACCGCCACGCCCGAAAAGGGCATCTACCAGGTCGTGGTCGAGTACTCCGAAGAAGCGGTCGGCCGCCTGGCCATGGACCTGGCCGCGCAGCTGTGCGCCGCCGCCGCCGACGATACCGCGTTCGACCTCGGCGCCGCCCTCGGGCAACTGCGCGACCTCGATGAAGACGTGCGCCTGGGCCCGAGCACCGGCGCCATCGTGCAGGCCGCCGTGGCGCGCAACATCCCGTTCCGGCGCCTGACCGACGGCAGCCTGGTCATGTTCGGCTGGGGCAGCCGCCAGCGCAAGATCCAGGCCGCTGAAATCGACAGCACCGGCGCGATTGCCGAATCGATCGCGCAAGACAAGGAACTGACCAAGAAACTGCTGCACGCGGCCGGCGTGCCGGTGCCGCTCGGCCGCGTGGCCGCCGACCCGGACGACGCCTGGGCCGCCGCGCTGGAAATCGGCCTGCCGGTCGTGATCAAACCGAAGGACGGCAACCAGGGCAAGGGCGTGACGGTCAACGTCACCACGCGCGAGCAGCTGGTGGCCGGCTACCACGCCGCCGCCGAATTTCGCGACGATATCCTGGTCGAGCGCTACCTGCCCGGCCACGACTTCCGCCTGCTCGTCATCGGCAACAAACTGATTGCCGCCGCGCGGCGCGACCCGCCGATTGTCGTCGGCGACGGCAAGCACACCGTGCGCGAACTGGTCGACCAGGTCAACCTCGACCCGCGCCGCGGCAATGGACATTCGACCTCGCTGACCAAGATCCGCTTCGACGACATCGCGCTGGCCAGCCTGGCCAAGCAAGGACTGGTGGCCGAATCGGTCGCACCCAAGGGCCAGCGCGTCATCCTGCGCAATAACGCCAACCTCTCGACCGGGGGCGCCGCCAGCGACGTCACCGACGACGTCCATCCCGAAGTGGCCGCGCGCGCGATTGCCGCCGCCCACATGGTGGGGCTGGACATCTGCGGCGTCGACCTGGTGTGCGACAGCGTGCTCAAACCGATCGAAGAGCAGAACGGCGGCATCGTCGAAGTCAACGCCGCCCCGGGCTTGCGCATGCACCTCTCGCCATCGTTCGGCAAGGGCCGTGCGGTGGGCGAAGCGATCATCTCCTCCCTGTTCGCCGACGGCGACGACGGCCGCATTCCCGTGGTGGCCGTCACCGGCACCAACGGCAAGACCACCACGGTGCGCCTGATCGCCCACCTGCTCACCGCCGGCGGCCTGCGCACCGGCATGACCAACACCGACGGCGTCTACATCGAAGGCCGGCGCATCGACAGCGGCGACTGCAGCGGCCCGCGCAGCGCGCGCAACGTGCTGCTCCATCCCGACGTCGACGCCGCCGTGTTCGAGACCGCGCGTGGCGGCATGCTGCGCGAAGGACTCGCGTTCGACCGCTGCCAGGTGGCCGTGGTCACCAACATCGGCGCGGGCGACCACCTGGGCCTGAACTACATCACCACGGTCGAAGACCTGGCGGTACTCAAGCGCGTGATCGTGCAGAACGTCGCCGACAGCGGCGTGGCGGTGTTGAACGCCAACGACCCGGTGGTGGTCGGCATGGCCAACAACTGCCGCGGCAGCGTCACCTTCTTCACCGCCGACGCCGGGCATCCGGTCATGTCGACCCACCGCGCCCAGGGTCAGCGCGTGGTCTACGTGGACGGCGGCATGCTGGTCGCCGCGCAAGGCAAGATTGAACACCGCATCGCGCTGGCCGACGTGCCGATCACGCGTGGCGGCAGCATCGGCTTCCAGGTCGATAACGTCATGGCCTCGGTCGCCGCGGCATGGGCGGTCGGCACGGCGTGGGACGACATCCGCGCCGGACTCACATCGTTCGCCAACGAGAGCGACAACGCGCCGGGGCGCTTCAACGTCTTCAGCTACCGCGGCGCGACCGTGATTGCCGACTACGGCCACAACCCGGACGCCATCCTGGCGCTGGTCGGTGCGGTGGAAAGCATGCCGGCCAAGCGGCGTTCGGTGGTGATCAGCGGCGCGGGCGACCGGCGCGACGAAGACATCCGCCAGCAGACCGAGATTCTGGGCGCCGCGTTCGACGACGTGCTGCTGTACCAGGACCAGTGCCAGCGCGGGCGGGCCGACGGCGAAGTCGTTGCGCTGCTGCGCCAGGGCCTGACGGGCGCCGTGCGCACCACGCACGTGGACGAAATCAACGGCGAGTTCGTGGCGATCGACACGGCGCTGGCGCGTCTCGGGGAAGGCGACCTGTGCCTGATCCTGATCGACCAGGTCGACGAAGCGCTGGCCCACATCGCCGGCCGCATCGCCCAAGGCTAACCCCAGCCCGTAGCCCAAGTACGTCCCCGCCTTTATTTTCCTGCGCCGTCCATCCCCGTCCCGCCCTCGCCGGCGGAGGCCGGCGTTCGCCTTGATTTTCTTATAATTTCTGAAAAGATGTGTAGTAATATTACATCGGCTCTCAGCCCATCGACAGCGGCGTCACAAAAACGACGTATCCAGGACAAGGGCGCCGCCGCACATCCCCCTCTTCAGGAGTTGCACATGCATTCTCTAGGTAGTATTACTTCACGCCTCACATCGCCTTATCAGCGCCTGCTCGGCGCCAGTTTGTGCGCCAGCCTGCTGGCCGCCTGCGGCGGTTCCGACACCACCAGCGCCCCCGCAACCCCGGCAATGACGACCGAGTCGGTCCAGCGTGCCTCGGTCTCGGTGGCGGCCGTGGCACCCGGCACCATCCGCATGCACTACCGGCGCGCCCAGCGCGACGAAGCGCAGTGGGGCGTGTATTCCTGGTCCGGCCCGGCCAAGCCCAGCGTGGAATGGATCAAGGACCGCTTCATGCTGGCCGCCAGCGACAGCTACGGCGGCTATGTCGACATCGCGGTCGACGCCACCAAAACCAGAATCGACTTCCTGCTCACCGACGGCAGCGGCAACAAGAACTGCGCCAGCGACCAGGCCGGCGATTTCGCGCCGGACATCGCCGCCCGCGGCCAGGAAGCCTGGCTGCTCGAAGGCGACTGCAAGGTCTACAGCAGCGCTCCGGCAATCAGCTTCGGCAACCTGGCCAGCGCCGCCGCGCACTGGCTCTCGCCCGATACTTTGGTGTGGCCGGGCACGCCCGCCGGGGGCAGCTACAAGCTGTTCTACGCGGCCAACGGCGGCCTCGGTTCCGCACCAGGCGGCGTTACCGGCGCCGATGGCAGCATCGACCTGCGCGTGGCCGGCGCCCTGACGCCGGCGCTGCAAGCGAAGTATCCGCACCTGGCCGCGTCCACCGCGCTGACGGTATCGAGCGCCGACGTGGCCGGCCTGCCCGCCAAGGTCAGCGGCCAGTTCGCCATCGCCCAGTTCGACGCGGCGGGCAAGCTGGTACAGGTCACGTCCCTGCAAACGAGCGGCCTGCTCGACGCCCTGTTCGCCCCGGCCGCCGCCAACAGCGCGCTCGGCGCCACATTCAGCCGGGCCGGCGTGCCGACCTTCCGCGTGTGGGCGCCGACCGCCAAATCGGTCGCGCTCAATGTGTACGCGAACGCCGGCACGGCCAGCGCAACGACCGTGCCGATGACGCGCGACGGCGCCAGCGGCGTGTGGCACTACACCGCCCCCAACGCCGCCTGGACCAACCGCGCTTACTACACCTACACGGTCAATGTGCTGTCGCGCTGGGCCAATAACACGGTGGTGAGCAACGTGGTCACCGATCCGTACTCACTGAGCCTGAACGCCAACGGCCAGCGCAGCTTCATCGCAAACCTCGACAGCGCCGCGCTCAAACCGTTCGGCTGGGATTATCATCCGATTCCGCGCCTGGAGCATCCGACCGATATCTCCCTGTACGAACTGCAGGTGCGCGATTTCAGCGCCAGCGACATGACGGTGCCGGCCCACCATCGCGGCAAATTCCTCGCCTTCACCGACGTGCACTCGAACGGCATGCGCCACCTGCGCGCGCTGCAGCGCGCCGGCATGAGCCACATCCACCTGCTGCCAAGTTTCGACATCGCCAGCGTCAACGAAACCGGCTGCGCCACGCCGGCCATTCCCAACGCCGCCGCCAACGCCGAGGCGCAGCAGGCCGCGGTGGCGGCCGCCGGCGACAGCGACTGCTTCAACTGGGGCTACGATCCGGTCCATTACAGCGCGCCCGATGGCAGCTTCGCGACCGATGCCAACGACGGCGCGGTGCGCGTGCGCGAGTTCCGCGCGATGGTCAAGTCGCTCCACGAACAAGGCTTGCGCGTGACGATGGACGTGGTCTACAACCACACCAGCGGCTCGCAGCAAGGCCCGCTGTCGGTGCTCGACAAGATCGTGCCGGCGTACTACTACCGCCTCAACCCGAGCGGCGGCATCATCAACGACAGCTGCTGCGCCGACACCGCCGCCGAAAACGCGATGATGGCCAAGCTGATGATCGATTCGGTCGTCACCTGGGCCACCGACTACAAGGTCGACAGCTTCCGCTTCGATATCATGGGCATGGCGCCGCTGTCGGTCCTCACGAAGCTGAAGGCGACGGTCGACCGCGCCGCCAAGCGCGAGATCTACCTGTACGGCGAAGCCTGGAACTTCGGCGTGGTCGGCAACGACGCGCGCTTCGTGCAGGCGCGCCAGGCCAATATGTTCGGCAGCGGCATCGGCTCGTTCAACGACCGCCTGCGCGATGCCGTGCGTGGCGGCGGCTGCTGCGATGGCGGGGCCGATCTGATCAGCCAGCAAGGCTTCATCAATGGCGCCTTTTATGACCCGAATGCGACCAGCACCCAAACCAGGGACGACCTGCTGCGCCTGGGCGACTTGATCAAGGTGGGCTTGTCGGGCACCCTGCGCGACTACAGCTTTACCGACCGCACGGGTGTCGTGCGCAAGAATGCGGACATCGATTATTTCGGGCAGAAGGCGGGGTTTGCGGCCAGCCCGGCCGAGACCATCAACTACGTCGAAGCGCACGACAACCAGACCCTGTTCGACCTGAACGCCTTCAAGCTGCCGCAGGCGACCACCCTGGCCGAGCGGGTGCGCGTGCAGAACCTGGGCGCGGCGATCAACATGCTGTCGCAGGGCGTGCCCTTCTTCCACGCGGGGCAGGAAATCCTGAGGTCGAAGTCGCTCGACCGCGACAGCTACAACGCGGGCGACTGGTTCAACCGCCTCGACTTTTCATACCAGTCGAATAACTTCGGCGTCGGTTTGCCGATGGCGGGCGTGAACAAGGCCAACTGGGAACTGATGTCCCCGATCCTGGCCAATGCGCTGATCAAGCCCGATACGGCGGCGATAGTATCGGCGCGCGACACCTTCCTCGACCTGCTGGAGATACGCAACGACACTACCCTGTTCCGCCTGCGCAGCGCCAGGGATGTGAGCGAGCGGCTCAGGTTCCACAACGTGGGGCCGCAGCAGAGTGCCGGCTTGATCGCGATGAGCATCGACGGGCGCCGTTATCCGGGCGCCAAATACGGCAGCGTGGTGACCTTCTTTAACGTCGACAAGGTCGCGAAGACCATCACGATCGATGAACTCAAGGGGCGCAGGCTGGCAGTGCACAAGGTGCAGCGCAAGTCCGACAACGACCGGCTCGCCAGGACGGCAACGTACGAGCGCACCAGCGGCACCTTCAGCATCCCGCCACGCACGACGGTGGTGTTCGTGGAGAATGGGGCGTTCTGGCAAAACGACGACTGAGCCGGCTGGCAGTGTTGCCTAACCGGGGTCAGACCTCCGACTAGAAATGTTTTTTGTTTCGAATCGGAGGTCTGACCCCGGTTAGGAAACACATGCGCCGAAAAACCCCGCCGATACCAAGATCGGTATCGGCCACGGCAAAAACATGATTGGAGCAATTTCTGCGTGTCCCCTATGATTCGGGCAAATAATGCCTAACCGGGGTCAGACCTCCGACTAGAAATGTTTTTTGTTTCGAATCGGAGGTCTGACCCCGGTTAGGAAACACATGCGCCGAAAAAACCCGCCGATACCAAGATCGGTATCGGCCACCGCAAAAACATGATTGGAGCAATTTCTGCGTGTCCCCTATGATTCGGGCAAATAAGAGCATTTAGCTCAATAACAATCATCGGAGACCCATGAATAATCCCGCCCCCGCCAGCGGCCGTGCCCGCACGGCCCGTCCAATCGTCCTCAAATCCCTGGTCGCGTCCCTGCTTGGTGCCGGCATGCTCAGTCACGTCTCGGTCGCCGCCCAAGAAGCCCTGCCCGTTGCCGCCGATACCGCCGTCGTCACCGTCAGCGGCGTGCGCAAGGCCGCTCAAAGCGCGCAAACGATCAAGAAGAACGCCGACCAGGTAGTCGATTCCATCGTCGCCGACGATATCGGCAAGTTCCCCGACAAGAACGTGGCCGAAATCCTGCAGCGCGTCCCCGGCGTGCAGGTCACGCGCGGCGGCGGCGAAGCCGGCACGGTGATCATCCGCGGCCTGGGCGGCGTGGTCGCCCTCCTCAACGGCCGCGAATTTTTCTCCGACACCAGCCGCAGCCTGTACCTGTCCGATGTGCCGGCCTCCATGCTGCAGCGGATCGATGTCTACAAGACCCAGGGTGGCGACCTGCCCGAAGGCGGCACCGCCGGCGTGATCGACGTGCGCACCAACCGCCCTTTCGACTTCAAGGGTCGGCAGGTCAACCTGAACGCGCGCGTGGAGAACCGCGACAAGGCCAGGACCAATAATCCCGACGTGAGCGCGATGCTCAGCGACCGCTGGAAAACCGGCATCGGCGAAGTCGGTGCGCTGCTTGGCTTGTCGTACCAGCGCGGGCGCTACCACGATGAAGTGGCATTCGCCGGCTTTCCGATCCCGATCGACAATGGCGTGACCGGCGCCGAAAACTTCGGCCGCTTCATGGGCAACGGCGACCGCAAGCGCGAAGCGGGTAACTTCGCACTGCAATGGCGTCCGGGCCCGGCCGTGGAAGTGTTTGCCGAAGGCTTTCGCACGAATATCGACCACCGCTTCCAGAACAATTTCATGATCGGCTTCCCGCCGCACTTCGCCGGCGCGACCATCACGACCAAGCCGGGCACGAACAATCTCGACACCATCACGCGCCTGAACCAGGATGCGCCGGGCTTCTCGTCGACCCAGGCTTACCAGCACGATGTAACGAACGAACAGGTGGCCGTCGGTGCGCGCTGGGATGCCACGCCCAATCTGCGCTTGACCACGGAAGTGGCGCGCACCGCCAGCTACTTCAAGGAGCGGCGCGTGATTTTCGACTTCGATTACACGGCGCGCGGCTTCGTGGGCGCGGTGCGCTCGGGCGGCGGCTACCTGGACTTCCCGGGCACGAACATGGAAGACCCGGACGACGCGAAATTCCGTGTGCGCGGCGGCACCGACATCGCCAACGCGCGCCAGGGCACGTCGAACGACTGGCGCGGCGATGTGGTCTACGACGCCAGCGAGAACGGCGTGCTCGGTTTTGTGAAGGAACTGTCCGGCGGCGTGCGCCTGGCCGAGCGCAAGGCGTCGTCGCGCGGCATCCGCGACATGTGGTACGCCAACAGTCCGCAAAACGGGGTGGCGGCGAGCCGCTTTCCGGGCCTGTGGACGCTGTCGGCGCCGACCGGCGGCAATTATGGCGTGAACCGCTACGTGGTGGCCGACCATAACTACATCCTCGACAACACCGACGTCGTGCGCACCATCCTGACCGGCTCGCCCACGCAGCTGGAAGACAATCCGCTGTCGTACTACAGCGACGTGGAGCGTACCTCGGCCTTGTACGCGAAGGCCAAGTTCGGTTTCCATATGGGCGTGCCGATCAGCGGCGTGGTGGGTGCACGCGTGGTGCGCACCGAGCAGACGCTCAAGGGCAATTCGTCCATCGTCGGCGTGATCGCGCCGGTGTCGGTCGATACCAGCCGCACCGATGTGCTGCCGAGCCTGGCGCTGCGCGCGGATCTGACGCCAACCCTGGTGGCGCGCCTGATCAGCGGCCGCGCGGTCGAGCGGCCGGCGTTTGTCGATTACAATCCGGCGCTGCGGCTGACCGAAGGGGTGGCGGCGACGCCGACCACGTCGGGCATCGTCGGCACCGGCGTGGCGGGCAATCCGAATCTGCGGCCGACCAGGTCGGACAATATCGACGTGGCGCTGGAGTGGTACTTCGCGCCAACCGGTTCCTTGACCGGAACGATTTTCCAGCACAAGTTCACCGACCGTTCGGTGGAAAAGGCGGCGCGCGAAATCGTCAACGGCCGCGAGTACGATGTGACGCGCCGCTACAACCTGGCCAAGGCCAACCTGGAAGGCGCCGAGATGAGTTACCGGCAGTTCTACGACTTCCTGCCGGGGATGCTGGGCGGACTGGGGCTGGAGGCGAACTTCACTTACATCACCGGCAAGCAGACCAATCCGGACGGGCGCGAGTCGGCCTTCCTGGGGATGTCGAAGACCTCGTATAACCTGGTGGGGCTGTATGAGAAGGAGGCGTGGTCGGCGCGCCTGGCGTACAACTGGCGCTCGAAGTTTACGGCCGAGGAACGCTATCGGGGCAACGACAAGCTGGACTTGTATGTGGCGCCGCTGCGCTCGCTCGACGGGTCGCTGTCGTACCGGATCAGCAAGCAGCTGACCGTGACGCTGGATGGGAATAATCTGCTGGACCAGCCGTATCACGATTACTTCAACAAGGACCCGGGCCTGGTGCGCGATACACGCCGTTACGACCGGGCGGTGGGCTTGGCGCTGCATTACAAGTACTAAGCTTTGCTCCCCCGTCGTTCCCGCCTTGGCGCGGGAACGACGGTTTGATGGGTTTTGGCAGCCACCAACCACGCCGCAATCGGCACAATCCCCTATCATCCAGCGGCTCCCTCGGGCAGCATTCCTCCCGCAATGGTAAGCTCTTGTTTTTTGATAAACACGCATCGCGGTCCCTTGCGAGCCACGCAGAAAGCTTCCATGAAACAGAACTATATCAACGGCGCCTGGGTCGACGGCGCTTCGTCGTCCGCCAACATCAATCCCTCGAACACGAACGACATCATCGGCCACTACGCCCAGGCCGACGCGCAGCAGGCCGAGCTGGCGATCGCCGCCGCCGCTGCCGCCGCGCCCGGCTGGGCACTGTCCAACATCCAGATACGCGCCGATGCGCTCGACAAGATCGGCAGCGAAATCCTGGCCCGCAAAGAAGAGCTCGGCACCCTGCTCTCGCGCGAAGAAGGCAAGACCCGTCCGGAAGGCATCGGCGAAGTCGCCCGCGCCGGCGCCATCTTCAAATTCTTCGCCCAGGAATGCCTGCGCCTGCGCGGCGACAAGCTGCCGTCCGTGCGCCCGAACCTCGATGTGGAAGTCACGCGCGAGCCGGTCGGCGTGGTCGGGATCATCGCGCCGTGGAACTTCCCGATCGCCATCCCGTCCTGGAAAATCGCACCGGCGCTGGCCTACGGCAACTGCGTGCTGATCAAGCCGGCCGAACTGGTGCCGGCCAGCGTCTGGGCCCTGACCGACATCATCAGCCGCGCCGGCCTGCCGCCGGGCGTGTTCAACCTGGTGATGGGCCGCGGCAGCGTGGTCGGCCAGGCTTTCCTGCATGACCGCAGGGTCAACGCCATCAGCTTCACCGGCTCGGCCGCAACCGGCGCCAAGGTGGCATCCGCCGCCATCGGCCGCATGGCCAAGGTGCAGATCGAAATGGGCGGCAAGAATCCGCTGATCGTCCTCAACGACGCCGACCTGGCCACCGCCGTCAACTGCGCGGTGCAGGGCTCGTTCTTCTCGACCGGCCAGCGCTGCACGGCGTCGAGCCGCCTGATCGTCGAAAAAGGCATCTACCCGGCCTTCGTGGCCGCCATGCGCGAGAAGCTGGCCACGTTGACGGTGGGCGACGCGCTCGGCGCCGGCGTCGACATCGGCCCGGTGGTCGACCAGAGCCAGCTCGACCAGGACATGGAATACATCGGCATCGGCCGCGAGGAAGGCGCGACCCTGGCCTTCGGCGGCGAGCGCGTGGAATGCGCGACGCCGGGCTTCTTCCTGCGCCCTGCCCTGTTTACCGACTGCAGCAACGACATGCGCATCAGCCGCGAAGAAATCTTTGGCCCGGTCGGCATGGTGATTCCGGCCGACAGCTACGAGCACGCGCTGGCGATGGCCAACGATACCGAGTTCGGCCTGGCCAGCGGCATCGTCACCACCTCGCTCAAGTACGCAACCCACTTCAAGCGCCACGCCGAAGCGGGCATGGTGATGGTCAACGTGCCGACCGCCGGCGTCGACTACCACGTGCCGTTCGGCGGACGCAAAGGGTCGAGCTACGGCTCGCGCGAACAGGGCACTTACGCGGCCGAGTTCTTTACCACGGTCAAGACCGCTTACTGCGGCGTGTAACAAGCTTCTGCGCTGCCCTTGCGCGCGGCCTGGCCGCCGTGACGGGCATTGCTTACCGGGCAAACGGCAGTGCGGCCGTGCCGTGCGGCCCGCTGCTCGACACCGTGCGGTTGGCGCCCACGCCAGTGGCGCGGTGCGCGGCAAAGCCGACCATGCACAGGCCAAGGAGCAGCACCGCATAGGTGTCGGGCTCGGGCACGGCGCTGGTCGGATCGAGCCGCAAGGCGTAGCACTGGCCATCCTTGCAGCCGGTGGCGGCGATCTGCTGCAGGTCGTTGATGGCGCGCGCCTCCTGCAACACCCAGCCGGCGGCGGGATCGATCAGCGTGTTCAGGTCGCGCAGGGCGCCGTTTTCGTACAGAAAAGCGCGCTGCACGCTGTCGCTGTTGCCTTCGCCAACGATCTGGCCAAGGTTATTGATGTCGAAAGCCGTGCTGCCGGCTTCCTTGCCGCCCAGGGTGCCGAGGTCGGTCATCACACCGTTGACATACAGGAAGGCATGCCGGATCGCGTGGCCGGATGGATACTCCTCCATGCTGCCGGCGCCGCCCACGACTGCGCCGTGGTCGTTGATAGCATGACCCTCGCTGTACAGCCCACCCAGGGTTCCCAGATCGGTCATCTTCCCGCCGCTGTACAGAATGGCGTGGTAGGGATGTTCGGGACCGCCATCGGTGCTGACCGAGGACAGCCCGGTGACCTGGCCGGCATTGTTGATGTCCCGCGCGCGGCTCATATCGCCGTTGGGCAAGGTGCCGATGTTGCGCATCACGCCGCCGGACATCACGAATGCCCGCTCCAGGTTCCATTCGTCCGGATTGCCGGTGCTGGCGCTGCCGACGATATCGCCCTGGTTATTGACGCCGTAGCCTCTGCTGTACATGCCGCCCAGCGTACCGAGATCGCGCATGGCGCCATTGGCGTAGCTGAACGCGCGATCCTCGCCGGCGCGGTTGGCCGAGAAACCCACCACCATGGCGCTGTCGCTGAGGGCGCTGGCGAAGGTATCGCCCCCGAGGGAACCCAGATCGAGCGGTGCGCCGCCGGTGTTGAGGAAGCCACGCATGGCACCGCTGCTGTCGGTATAGGCGCCGAGCACGTGACCGCTCAGGTTGATGTCGCGCGCGCTGCTGCCGGCGACGCCGACCGTGGTGACGCTGTAGCGCGGCGCCGCCGGGGCTGCCGGGGCTGCCAGCGGCAGCGTGAGGGCGGCGATCAGGACCAGTCTGAAGCAATGCCAGGGGATGAACATGGAAGACTCCTTGACGGAAATCGGATGGGTTCGATGACCACGAACCCGGCCCGGGCGATCGCAAAGTGGCGTGCGCATGGCCCGCTTCAAGAATAGGCCGGTGAATGCACGCGCGTCTGCGCCACGTCACGCAGCGGCGGCACGAACATGCCGTCTCGCTTGCGGAAAAACCGGTACGGCGGGCAGTTGCATTTCCTGAGCAAAAGTTCATTGGCGAGGGACGGCCCCGTTCGCAGGCGCAAAAAAACCGCCCGGTTTCAAGCCGGGCGGTTTTTAGGGGAAGCGAGGCGCGACTGAGATCAGGCTGCCAGCGCTACTTCCTCTTCATTGGCAACACTGCTCACCACCGGTTGGCGAATCAGGTAGTCGAACGCACTGAGCGCGGCTTTCGATCCTTCGCCGGCGGCGACGACAATTTGCTTGTACGGCACCGTGGTCACATCGCCGGCGGCAAACACGCCCGGCACACTGGTGTGGCATTTGGCATCGACGACGATCTCGCCGTACTTGCTCAGCTCCAAAGTCCCTTTCAGGAATTCGGTATTCGGCACCAGGCCGATTTGCACGAACACGCCTTCCAGCGCCACGTGATGCGCCGTATCGGTGGCACGGTCCTTGTAGCCCAGGCCATTGACCTTTTGGCCGTCACCGGTAATCTCGGTGGTCTGGGCATTCACGTGGATGGTGACGTTGGAGAGGCTCTTGAGCTTGTTGACCAGGACCGCGTCAGCCTTGAGCGCATCGGCAAACTCGACCAGGGTCACGTGCTGGACGATGCCGGCCAGGTCGATGGCCGCTTCCACGCCCGAGTTGCCGCCGCCAATCACCGCCACGCGCTTGCCTTTGAACAAGGGGCCGTCGCAATGCGGGCAGTACGCCACGCCCTTGTTCTTGTACTCGGCTTCGCCGGGCACGTTCACATTGCGCCAGCGCGCGCCGGTCGAGACGATCACGCTGCGGGCCTTGAGCACGCCGCCGTTTTGCATGTGCACTTCGACCAGGCCACCCGGCGTGGCGGCGGGAACGATGCGCTCGGCCCGCTGCAGGTTCATGATGTCGACTTCATAGTGCCGGACCTGCGCCTCGAGGGCGGCGGCGAATGTGGGGCCGTCCGTTTCCAGCACCGAGATATAGTTTTCGATGGCCATGGTGTCGTTGACCTGGCCGCCGAAGCGCTCCGCCGCCACGCCGACACGGATGCCTTTGCGTGCCGCGTACACCGCTGCCGCCGCGCCGGCCGGGCCGCCGCCGACGATCAGCATGTCGAAGGCGGATTTTTGATTGAGCTTTTTGGCTTCGCGTTCAGCCGAGTTCACGTCGAGCCTGGCGACGAGTTCTTCCACGGTCATATGACCGGAAGTAAACATGCTGTCATTCTTGAAGACCATCGGGACCGCCATCACCTGGCGCGTCTCGACTTCCGACGGGAACAAACCACCGTCGATGATCACGGTGCGGATCTTCGGATTGAAGACCGCCATCAGCGTCGCTGCCTGCACCACGTCGGGGCAATTGTGGCAGGACAGGGACATATAGACGTCGAAATCCATGGCTTCGTCGAGCGCCTTGATGGCCTCGATCACTTCGGGTTCGACTTTCGGCGGATGGCCGCCGGTCCACAGCAGGGCCAGCACCAGCGAGGTGAATTCATGGCCGAGCGGAATGGCGGCGAAGCGCACGCCGTGGGTCTCGCCTTCGCGGGCGATCACAAACGAGGGCTTGCGGCTATCGGTGCCCGACTCGTCGACACTGACTTTATCGGACAGGCTGCTGATCTCGGCCAGCAGTTCACGCAGCTCGGCACTTTTTTCGCTGTGATCGAGCGTTGCGATGAGACGAATCGGCGCGCGCAGGTTGTGCAAATAGCCTTGCAACTGAGTTTTGAGGGTGGCGTCAAGCATGTTGATATCCGTAAGAAAGTGCCTTGAATTAAATCCGGGAACCGTCGGGCTGGTTCCCGGTGCAGGGAAGGAAGCGCAAGGCGCCGCTCCTTCCCTGTTTACAACAACTTAGATCTTGCCGACCAGGTCCAGCGATGGGGTCAGGGTCTTCGCGCCTTCGTTCCACTTGGCCGGG
Organism: Massilia scottii; assembly: GCF_030846495.1. Taxonomy (NCBI): domain Bacteria; kingdom Pseudomonadati; phylum Pseudomonadota; class Betaproteobacteria; order Burkholderiales; family Oxalobacteraceae; genus Massilia; species Massilia scottii. The sequence goes on from NZ_JAVCWM010000019.1 coordinate 42,004, forward strand.
CACACCTGGCCTGGGTTGGCGGCAACGAACTGGGCAGCCTTGAGCTTGCGCAGGGTTTCCTTGACATCGCGGGCGATGGCGTTGTCATGGATTTCCAGGGTCTTGATGACGCCTTCCGGATTGATGATGAAGGTGCCGCGCAACGCCAGGCCTTCTTCTTCGATGTGCACGCCGAACGCGCGGGTCAGCGTGTGGGTTGGATCGCCAACCAGCGGGAACTTGGCCTGGCCGACGGCAGGCGAGGTTTCGTGCCAGACTTTGTGCGAGAAGTGGGTGTCGGTGGTGACGATGTACACTTCCGAGTTAGCTTTCTGGAATTCGGCGTAGTTCTGGGCCGCATCTTCGACTTCGGTTGGGCAGTTGAAGGTGAACGCGGCAGGCATGAAAATCACGACCGACCACTTGCCCTTCATCGACTCGTTCGAGACTTCAACAAATTTGCCGTTGTGGAAAGCTTGGGTTTTGAAAACCGGAATTTGCGTATTGATCAGCGACATGGGTATCCTCGTGCGTGAATTTTGTGGGTTAAGAAAAACTATCGAATGAGAAGCTCTCATTGGTTATTATGATACGACAAGATGGGCTGAGCACCTCATTGTTTGTATTAATGAGGGTCATTGGGAATTTTGTTTGGCAGGGGCCAGTGAACGGGTGGAAATCGTATTTTCCCCGTCGTTGAGGGCGCGGTTGGTCGCGTGTGCCGGCATGTCCATGCTAGTATCGACCCATGAAACCTTCCCAGGCTCTCTGTCTTTACCGCGAAGACCTTCGCGCCCTTGCGCTGGAGCGAGGCTTGGTGGAGGTGCGCGTGTTCGGTTCAACCGCGAGAGGCGAGGACCGGGAAGATAGCGATCTTGACCTTCTGTTAACGGTCGATGCAGCTGGTACTTTGTTTCCTGCGATGGGATTCATTCTGGAAGCGCAACGCAGATTTCCTGGTGTTGCCATTGACGCGGTCACGAACATCATGGCCCGGCCGGAGATTCTCAACGCTGCAATGCGTGAAGGATTCTTGTTGTGAGCAGCCCCGTGCTCAAAGCGAAATCACGGATCGCGGACGCTCTCAACGCGGTGGATTTGGTCGAACAGCGATTGAAAAATGTATCCCAATCTACATTAGCTGGCGAGAGCATTCTGCTTGACGCATGCGCATACCGGATTGGCGTGATCGGGGAAGCGATCAGCTATGCAAAGACATTTGCGCCAACCGTCTTCGCCAAAAACGCACCCAGAAGTTTTTCATGGGACGAGGTCGTCGCACTAAGAAACCACCTCTACCATGATTACAATATGGTCACTGCTCAGGCGGTGCTAATGTTCGCGAAATCGCTTGCCGAGCTGAGGCTCGCCTTGGCAAACGCGCAAGGTGCACTCTAGCCTGGGCATGTTCCGCCGCGGTTGTCTTCTCAAGACCGGACCGAGTTTTTCAACGCGATGCGACACGAATGAATTGCCCTGCGCAAGCAAAAAGCCGCCCGATGTGACCCGGGCGGCTTGCGAAAAGTCAGAGCGGGTGCTCCACCACTCCGGAGCAGTTAATTACACAAGCTGCGGCGACAGGTCCCGTAATGCCGAACCCGCCTGCAAGGGCTGCGCAGTGACACCGAACGCCGGACTCGACAACAGAGCGCCGGCTGGCACCAGCGACATCGAAGACAGGTTGCCGTTCCTGGCGTATTGATAGGAAAGGTCGCCGCCCATCGCCGCCGTATCGCTGCCGCTCAGGTAAAAATTGAGCAAGGAGGACGACAGTGCCCAACTCGTCAATGCCGGATTCGCAGTCCGGGCAGCATCAAAAGCCCCGACCAGACCGTCGAAGTTGAACTGCTCTACTTTCTTGTTGTTCAGCTTGTTGGCCGACGCAGCGTTGTAGTCACTGCCGCCTTCGATGATCATCTGCAGATTGGCAACGCTGCGATTGGCAGGCGCCGCGTACCAGTCCTTGAAGGTGATCTGTTCGGCCACGCCGGTCACCAGCACCAGGTCGTTCGCGGTTTTCTTGAACAGCAAATCCGCGTACAGCACGCCCTTGCCCAATGAGACGGTATCGTCCTTGCCGGCGCTGGCATGGACCACATCCTGCCCGTCTCCGCGGTTGAAGGCGATGATGTCGGCCCCGTTGCCAGTGACGATCAGGTCGTTGCCGGCACCGCCGATGAACATCTCCTTGCCAACACCACCGGTGAGCGTGTCGTTACCGGCCCCACCATCGAGCAGATTATTGCCCAAGGTATCCGTGAGCGCGTCGATGCCGGCACCGCCCTGAAGCAGGTCGTTGCCCGCGTCGCCGTTCAGCACGTTGTTGGCACCATTTCCGACGAGCAGGTTGTTGATTGCGTTACCGGTGCCGCCAATCGGGTTCGCGCCTGTCAGGAACAGCGCTTCGATATTCGCGCTCAATGTGATGCTCACGCCGGATTTGACGGTATCGATGCCTTCGTTAGCCAGCTCGACCACGGTATCGCCGGCATTATCGACGACATAGGTGTCGTTACCTGCACCACCGGTGAGTGCATCCAAGCCGGCGCCACCATCGAGCACGTTGTTGTTGGAATTTCCCTTGAGTACGTTGTTGCCGGCATTGCCCTTGCCATCGACCGCCAGGCTACCGGTCAGGGTCAGGTTGTCGAGGTAGGCGCCCAGGTCGTAACTCAAGCCCGTCTGCACGGTGTCGACACCAACGTAGTTGCCTTCGTTCACGATATCGCCAGCATTGTCCACAATGTAGAGATCGTTGCCGGAGCCGCCGTTGAGGATATCGGCCCCGCTACCACCGTCGAGCGTGTTGTCGCCTGAGTTACCGGTCAGGACATTGTTCAAGGCGTTGCCGGTGGCGTTGATCGGCGCCGTGCCGGTCAGGGTCAGCGCCTCGATGTAGTTGCCCAGGACAGCGCTCACGCCCGACTTGAGCGTATCGTTGCCTTCGTCTGCGGCTTCCACTGCCAGGTCCGATGCCTGATCGAACACATACACATCGTCGCCCGCGCCGCCGGTCATGGTGTCGGCACCGAGGCCACCGTCCATGGTATCGTTGCCGGCACCGCCATTGAGCTTGTCGTTGCCGTCCAGGCCATTGAGGATATCGTTACCTGCGCCACCATTGAGCTGATCGGCAGCGGCAGTGCCCGTCAATGTCAGGTTCTTGACACTGACGACGAGATCGAAGACATCGCTTGCGCTCAAATTGCCGGTATCCCGGGCGGTCACTTTCACACTAAACGTTCCGGCAGCCGGCGGGGTGCCGCCAAACGCCCGGGTAGTGGCGTTGAACGAGAGCCAGCCAGGCAAAGGCGTGCCGTCGGCCATGGTGGCGCTGTAGCTGAGTACCGTTCCCGCATCCGGATCGGTGAATGCGCCAGCCGGCACCACATAACTGAATGCCGTGCCCAGGGCATTGGCCTGGTCGGCAAGCGCGGCCGCCAGGACCGGCGTGCGGTTCGCCGGGCTGACAACCAGCGGCAGGTCGATATACCCTCGGCCGCCATGGTTGTCCGTTCCCCACAGCTTGACCGGAACCGATCCCACGTCGGTGGCGGTGGGCGTGCCGGTGAAGGTACGCGAGGCTGCGTCGAACTTCAGCCATGCCGGCAATGGCACATCGTTGGCCAACGAGGCGCTGTAGGCGAAGGTATCCAGGGGGTCCGGATCGACCAGGGTATTGGCTGCGAGAGTGAAGGTGAGCAGCTTGCCCACCTCCGCCTTGAACGGCGCTACGGTCACCGGGCCGCGTACAGGCACCTTGTTGGCGGTGGAGATATCCACCAGGCTCTGTATCTTGGCCTGATCCCATACGGCACCGCTGACGAACTCGACGCGCTCGATCTTGTTGTTAACGATCGCGCCATCCTTGCTCACGTCGGCGATGAAGTACTTGGAGAAGGTCACTTGATCCGTGGTGCCCTTGATGAGCAGAAGCAGATTGTCGCCACTGCGTTGCGCAATGACGTCTGTTTCGGCGATGTCTTTGCCGAAGCGCAGCGTATCGACGGCACCGAGCACATCGTCGTTGATGATCGCATCCTTGCCATCGCCACGTTCGACGACATACACATCGTTGCCCGCGCCGCCGGACAGGGTATCGTCGCCGGCAGCGCCGAGCAGCTGATCGTTGCCTGCAAGGCCGGACAGGGTGTTTTTCATTGCATTGCCCTTGATGACATTGTCCAGCGCGTTGCCGAAACGTGAGAGGGCGGCGCCGGTCAGCGTCAGGTTCTCGATGCCGTCGTACAGAGCGTATTGGGAGCTGATACTTGTTTCAACCGTATCGTTACCGCTTTCCTCGAAAACCATGTCGTCGATGCTGTCGATGACGTAGGTATCGTCACCACCGAGGCCGTAGAAATAATCGTTGCCGCCCCCGCCGTCGAGGCGATTATTGCCCGCATTTCCCTGGATCGTATTGCCTGTCGCATTGCCAGTGGCATCCATGTTTGCCGTTCCCAGCAATTCCAACGATTCCACATTGGCGGGCAAGGTAACGCTCGCGCTGGAAGTGATCCTGTCGTGCCCGCCGCCAGGCAGTTCGACGACGCTATCGAGCGCGCTGTCGACCACGTAAGCGTCATTGCCGGCACCGCCGGACATGGTGTCGGCGCCCAAGCCGCCATCGAGCGTCTGGTCGCCCGGCCCCGCGCTGATCTGATTATTGAGGTTATTACCAGTGAGCACGTCCCCGCTTCCCGCACCGCTGAATACGAGGTTCTCGACATTGGCCGGCAGCGTGTAGTTAGGCAGCGCTGTCCGCACCGTGTCGATGCCCTCGTTGAGGTTTTCGATCACGCTATCGTCGGCGTCATTAATCAGGTAGGTATCGTCGCCCGTGCCGCCTTCCAGGGTATCGCGTCCGGATCCGCTTTCGAGTTCATCGTTGCCACCGAGTCCCTTGATCAGGTCGTTGCCAGCCCCGCCCTTCAGGGTATCGTTGCCGGCAGTGCCAGTCACGGTGTTGTTGGCGCTGACGACAATATCGAACACATCCGATGCCGTTTTGCCGCCCAGATCAGTGCCGGTGACTTTCACGCTCACGGTCCCCGCAGCGTTGGACAAGCCGCTGAACTGACGCGTGACCGGATCGAAGGTCAGCCATGCCGGCAAGACGCCGCCTGTGCTCAGGGTAGCGCTGTACGCAACCACGTCGCCTTTGTCGACGTCGTTGAACACGTCGCCCAGGGTGAACTGGAATGCTGTTCCTTGCGACGTGACGAGGTCGGGTATGGCCAACTGGACCGTGGGGGCGATGCTCACCGGACCAATGTTAATAAAAAACTGACGCGCGGTGGTTTGGCCGTACAAATCCGTGCCGAAGAGGTGGAACGCCACCTGGCCCTGGTCATTGGCGCCCGGAGTACCCCACAACTTCATCGTGAGGGGATCGAATTTCAGCCACGCAGGCACCGCAGGGTAGCCGGGCAATACGCCGACAGCAAACGACAATACGTCATAATAATCCGGGTCGATGATGCGGTCAGTAGGCAGCACAACGCTGAACGTACTGTTGACGTTGCCGTTCATGTCGAATGCCCAGTCGGATATAAACGGTTTCGTGTTTTTGTGGGGAACCGCCATCTGATCGATGGCCGCCGTACTCCAGCTGACGCCCTCGGCAAATTGCACCTGTTCGATCTTGCCAGTGCGTACACCGTTGGTTTCCAGGAAATAGTCCTCTACAAACAAGGTGTCCTTGGAACTGCGGATGGTCAGCACCAGCTTGTTTTCCCAGCGCTCGACCAGCACATCGCTGGCCACCACGTCTTCCGCGAAGCGGATGATGTCGACCTTGCCGGCCGCCGTGTCGCCGGTGACGATGGCATCCGGGCCGTCGCCATGGCCGAACAGGAAGATATCGTTACCCGCGCCGCCCACCATGCGGTCGCGCCCTGCACCACCGTCGAGCACGTCGTCGCCGGCGCCGCCGTCGAGCGTGTCGTTGCCTGCGCCACCGGACAAGGTGTCGTTGCCCTGCAGACCGAGCAGCGTATCCTGGCCTTTGCGGCCGCTGATGACATCGTTGCCCGCGGAGCCGTCGATCTTGTCGTCCAGGTCGGTGCCTCTGAACACCGCCTGCTGGACCAGAGACGGAGTCCACAAGGTGCCATCGGCAAAGGCGATCTGCTCGACCGCCAGATTCAGGTCGGTCCTTCCGCTGAAATAGCTCCAGATGGTGACCCCGTCACCGCTGTTGCCGAAATTGAGGCGCAAGGTGGGACCGTCGCGTACGGCCTCGACATCGCCCGGGGCGAGACCGGCACCAAATTCGAGCCGGTCCACGTCCGGCATGGTGACGGCCGGGCTGACGTCCGAGATCGTATCTTTACCGTCGCCCTTGTTGAAGCGGTAAGTGTCCGCGCCGGCGCCGCCGATAAGGTCATCGCTGCCGGTCCCGCCTGCGAGGGTATCGTTGCCGGCACCGGCGTCGAGCCGGTCGTTGCCGGCGCCGCCGTCGAGCAGGTCGTTCGCATCGGTGCCGTACAGCTTGTCGTTACCGGCAGAGCCAACCAGCAAATATGGCAGGATCTGGGCCAGGGTCCAACTTGTTCCGTCGGCAAATTTGATGAACTCGACCTGCGACAGCGCGAGCTCGTCCGCCTTGAAGTAGTTCAACACGCGCAAGCTGTCGCCTGTCGCCGGCAGACTCAGTATCAGATCGTTGTCGAAGCGGGTCGGCTTGACGTCGCCCACCGCGACGCCCGGCAGGAACTCGATGGTGTCGATGCCTGCTTGCGACGGCAGGTCCTGGTTGTCGATGGTGTCGTTGCCGTAGCCTTTGCCGAAGACATAGGTGTCGGCACCGCCACCGCCCTTGAGGACATCGTTGCCGGCGCCGCCGTCGAGGCGGTCGTTGCCGAAGGAGCCGAGCAGGGTGTCGTTGCCGCCGAGACCCTTGAGGGTATCGTGGCCCCAGCCGCCTTCTTTCGCATCGGCTGCCTCCGTGCCGGTGACCATCTGGTTCGGATCGATCATGATCGGGAGTAAGGCAGAACCAACTCCGCCGTTGACGTCACTTGCCTTGACCAGCACCTTGTACTCGCCCGCTGCTGGCGGCGTACCGGAAAACGTGCGGGTGGTCGTGTCGAACTTCAGCCACGCCGGCAACGCGCTGCCATCGGCCGCGGTGGCGGTGTACGTCAGCACGTCGCCCACATCCCCGTCCGTAAAACTCCCTTGGGGCACGGTAAATTTCCACGGATCGTTCGCCGCCCCGCCTGGCACCTGAGACCACGAACCGAACGTTGGCACGCGGTTTTCAACATCGAGTTTCATCAGCGTTTGGGCGCTCAGGCCGTGCGCGTCGGTGGCCGTAATGGCCAGCACGAGGCGTTCGAGTGCACTCGGGGTACCGCTCAGTACACCTGTCTTGGCATTAAAGTTCAACCACGATGGCAGGCTTGCGCCCTTGTCCAGGGTCACGCTGTAGGTCAGCGCATCCTTGTCGGGGTCGGCAAACAAGGCGGCCGGCACGGTGTAGCTGAACTGCGTACCGCGCAGGGCCTTGGCATCGGCCGGGGCAGCACTCAACACCGGCTTGCGGTTGGCCGCACCGATGTCCACGGCAATGCCGATCCCGGCACCTGCGCCGTAATTGTCGGTCGCCAGCACCATCAGCACCAACTGTCCGACGCTGGCGCCGTCGGGCACGCCGGACAGTGTGCGTGTCGCGGCATCGAATTTGACCCATGCGGGTGCGGGCGAGCCGTCTTGCAGCGTAACTGAGTAGTGGAGCGTGTCGTCTGCATCCGGATCGGTCAGGTTCGCCGAAGCGAGGGTGTAGCTGAACGAATCGCCCGCGCGCGCTTTCAGAAGCGGCACGCCAGGACCGGCAACCGGAGATTGATTATTTTCCTGCCGATGAACGATTGCCGCGATTTTCTCCGGGGTCCAAACCACGCCGTTCGCGAATTCGATGCGGTCGACCTTGCTGTCGGACACGATTGTTCCCGCCACCGTATCGGCAGCGAAATAATTGTTTAGGAAGACTTGCTCATTACTGTCCTTGATCATCAAGGCCAGATGATCCCCGTTACGTGAAACGATGATATCCGTGTCCGTAATGTCTGCACTAAAACGCAGGACGTCCACTGCCTGGGGGATCGCCAGATTGCCGGTATTGCGCAGCAGATCGACATTGTCGATGGTGTCTCTACCGTCGCCACGCTTAAACAGATAGACATCGTTGCCGGCACCACCCATGAGCATATCATCACCGATGCCACCAGTTAGTTGGTCCGCACCGCCACCGGCACTCAGGAAGTCGACCCCGATGCCGCCATCGAGCTTATTGTCTTTATCATTGCCGAAAATGGCATTGGCAAGCTCATTTCCAGTGCCATCAATGTTGCCATCGCCGATCAGCGTCAGGTTTTCGAGATTGTCACCAAGTTGGTAGCTGACGCTGCTATTGACATTGTCCACACTCGTACCGGCTACAACTGCTGCAGACGGGCCACTCGCCATCATCAATGTACCGCCGATGGGATCAAAGCCGCTGCCCGATGACGATTTTTTGCCAGCAGCGCCTGTTGCCGACGGCGCTGTTTCGCGGATGATATCGCCCTCGTTGTCGACGTTGTACACATCGTCACCGTCGCCGCCGTCGAGCACGTCGGCACCGGTACCGCCATCGAGCGTGTCATTTCCGGCACCGCCCTGCAGCACATCGTCACCGCCCCCGCCGCTGAGCTGATCGTTACCGTCGCCGCCGTCAAGGAAATCATTGCCATGGAATTCGACCGCCAGTGTGGCGGCGTCATCGTCGCCGAGCAAAAGGTCATCACCGGCGCCGCCAATCAGATTATCCTTGCCGCCGCCACCGATCAGCTGATCGTCGCCGTCGCCGCCGTCGATCATGTCATCGCCCTGAAAGCTGCCTTCGAGAACCGCGCTTCGCTCGTCACCGAACAGAACGTCTTTGCCACTGCCGCCGCTTAGCGTGTCATCTCCGCCGCCGCCTTGGCCATAGTCGTCGCCATCTTCGCCGACTAGATAATCATTTCCCCATACGACCGTGCCTTCGCCACCTCCCACGTCAGCGGCGAGAATATCGCCGATCAGGTTGTCGTTGCCTGAGCCACCATACAAAGTATCGCTCCTTGCACCGCCAATCAGATTGTCGTCGCCATCCTCGCCGTCAAGATAGTCGCTACCTTGGAACTCGACCTTGACGTGGCTCGCAGCGGCGGTGGCGCCGTAAGAGTCGCCATACAGGTTATCGTTGCCAATGCCGCCGAACAAGGCGTCATCGCCGCCGCCACCGGTCAGGAAATCATTGCCTTCCTCCCCATCGAGGTAGTCGTCGCCCCACATCAGGGCATTGTCCGCAGGTGAGCTGAGGTTGTCTGCGCTGGTATCGCCCATTAAATTGTCAGCGCCAGAGCCGCCGTACAGCGTGTCGTTCTTGCCACCGCCCTCGAGATAGTCGTCGCCATCTTCGCCGTCGAGGTAGTCTTCGCCGTGATATTCAAGATTGTCGTTGTCTTTGCCATGGGTTTTTCCGCTTGAGTCCCCCACCAAACGATCGTTGTCCGCGCCGCCAAAAAGAGCATCAGACCCGCCGTCGCCCTCCAACATGTCGTTACCGGCACCGCCATCGATAAAATCGTTACCTTGCAGGGCTGCGGGCACGAAGTTGTAATTATCCTGAGAGGTATTACCATCCCCCTCAATGTTGTCGTCGCCCTCGTTACCTTCGAGTACGTCGTCGCCGCCAAGGCCACCAATGCCATCGACACCCTTGCCACCAAGAATATGATCCGCGCCATTGCCACCAGTGAGTCGGTCATTACCCTCGCCACCGTCGATGTAATCCGGATCGTCACCGTAAGGCGGGTTAGCACCATAGGTCATGAGGCTGGTGTCACCCTCCCCAAAAGTCTTAATCGTGACGCCCCAATTGGCGCCAGTGGTCAGGAGTTGCTCACCCGCACGCGGCGTGTAGCTGTCTTTCGCATCCCTCCTTACAGGCACGCTCAAGATTGATGAGCTATATATGTAGTCGTTTCCTTTCCCTCCCAGAATGTAGTCACTACCCTCACCGCCACCGATCATGTCGTCCCCATCGCCCCCATCGATGTAGTCGGCCCCCATGTCGCCGCTAAGCGCGTCGTTACCGCCAAAGCCGAATAGTTTGTCGTTCACGATGCTGCCGTAAATTACATCGAAAAAGTTTGCCTGCGCGACCGCATTGGTCAGCGAGCCGTCGGCCTGCCACTGGGAAGTCGCCCAGTTATACCGAGCGTCTGGATTGCTCAGCGCCGGGCTTTGATCGCCCTTGTAGAGACGCGTGATTTCGCCAACGTCTTTCAAGGCAAGGGTAAAAGTATTCGTCGTTGCAGCGCCATCCTTACCGGAAACCGTAGCCGCCACAGTCGCGCTGGCGCTGGCACTCAACGGACCATCCTGGACCAGTGCAAACGAAACCTGGGTTTGTCCGTCCACCAACGGGATGACCGCACCGCTGGCGGGAACCGTAATGTCGCCGAGAATGGCTTTCAAGGTTCCACCCGCGCCCCCGATATTCAAGGTGACGCTCTGCCCTGCCTTGGCTGCGTGGTTGAGGTAGACGGTGAAGGTGCGCCCGGTGCCTTCCACCACATTGACGCTGGCACCGGATAAGCTGCCCGGATCGAATCCGGGTTGGCTCCAGAGGTTAGTGCCACCACCGACCTTGATTGCTGCCTTGACCGTGCCATCGAGCTGAATGCCCAGATAGCCGCCGGCCTGCGCCCTGGCGAAATCGAAATTGCCGATGGTAACGCTGTTCTTGCCATCATCGCCCTTGGCGATGACCAGCTTCTTGCCTGTGCTGCTTTCCGGGTCGTCCAGTAACGACAGGGTGGCCGACGCGCCGCCGCCCATGTCGAAGCGCCATTGGTCGCGCTTGCCATTGCCGGTGCCTTTGCCGATGGTGACGCCATCGATCTGCACACGGCCCATGCCGCCGAGATCGTAGATGGTGTCGTTGCCGTAGTCGCCGCTGAAGACGTAGGTATCGTTACCTTCGCCGGCGTTTAACAGGTCGTTGCCGACGCCACCGTCGAGTTTATCGTCACCGCTGCCGCCCAGTAGCTTGTCCTTGCCGGCACCACCGGTGAGGGCGTCCGCGCCGTCATTGCCTTCGAGATGGTCGTCACCCGCGCCGCCGTCGACAATGTCGGCCCCGCCGCCGCCGAACAGGCTGTCGTTTCGACTGCCGCCCTTGATATCCGATTCACCCTGATCGCTGCCGAATACAACTAATTTGGCGGAAGTGATATCTTCCTCGCGCCTGATGATCAATTTGCTTGCTCGGTCGGTCCAGACTATATCGTCGCTGTCGTAACTGGTTGCCGACTTATCAGCAGCATTTTCTGCACCAACGGTTAAATCGTAGCGCCCATTTTTGATACTGTAATACAGCTTTCTTTTAGCCAGATCAGCACGCGTGTTGAGATACTCGTTGCTCAAGTTGGCATCGCCATGAAGAAAATCTTTGCTTCCGAGCTGAAGATCCTTGTTAAACTTTTCCGCAAGCTCGGGATTAACCGCTTGCAGTTGTGCTAATGCCATGTCGGCGCCGATGGACAAGGCAAACGGAGTCAAATACACCACGCTGAGCAAAGCGCCGAAATCCTTCCTGGCGTCCGAACCTGTCGTTTCCGCTCCGGAAAGCTGCATCTTGCCCAGCAATCCTTTGTAAGCGGCACTATCCGTAACGGCGGTAAGGACCTCATAAAACTTTGTGCGCCCGGTATATCCTCCTTCGTTGTCTTTGTCGGCGAAATCCAGCAAGGCCCATGTACCGCCGCTTGGGCTGCCCACGAGCTGTCGGTACTTGTCCTTTCCGAGGAACATGCCGGCGAGCGCATTTACAACGTTTTCCAGTACATCGCCTTCCGCCGCTCCTTGGCCACTACCGATAGCGCCCCCGGCTGCCACCGATAGATTGGAGGCTGCAATCAATATATCACGCACTAGTAGGGCCGCTTTATCGCGAGTACCATCAGCCGTTGTCACCAAGTTGAGCAATGAGGACTGCACGTTTAGCGAGTCTACCAACAGTACGAGGCTGTGCGTGTCACCGAACGATTGCGTGTCGTAGTTACTCTGCAGCAGCTGTAAGTAGCCATCTAGAAACGAGGCCTTGAATGCATCCCACGGAAAACCGCCGCGAAATTCTGGCTGATCTTCGATGAAAACTGGTACATGCTTCCCAAGATGCCACTGACTATTGGACACAGCAGACCATTTGGTATCGCCGACGAGGTCATACTGAGGACTTGGCGCTACGCCATGTAGATCGGCAGATGTCAGCAATGCCTTTTGCCCGGAGGCCTGATTAAATCCATCTAGAAGCGACGCTGCTTTGCTTAGCTTTGATGTAAGTAGCATGGCCATGCGGTAGTTAAAATCTTCGGCAGCGACTAATTCGTTAGGAACCTCCCACGGCTTTTTCCCCTTACCACCGGATTCCAGTTTACCTGTCCGATCAACTTCGGTCTGGAGACGCTGTATTTGCTGAAGCGCCACCATCATTAGCTTGAGACCCTCCAAATTTTCCCCAGGAGGTAGTTCTTGGTTGCCCCCCCCGGTTGCCGCAACGATGGAAGCATTTAATTTGGAAATGGCCGCACCAACAGTAAGTGTCTTGGCCTTTAATTGATCGTGTAACGTGATGTACTCCGCCGAGACCTTAAACGCCTGCAATCGCTCTCCTACGACAACGGGACTTTGACGTAATTCTGTAAACAACGTCAACGCACCAGCGAGATCTCCTTGTACGATTTTTCCAACTCCGGCACCGTTGAAAGTTACAACTTCTTTGGCATCTCCACCGTGTAACATGTTGAAAGCCGTGGCAAGATGACCACCGAGGCTGTAGCCAGTAATTGCTAATGGACCAGATAATGTACCATCTTTTTTTAACTTTGCGTACCATGCTTCCATGTCCGCAATTTGTCCCCAAGCCCAGCCAGTCTCCTGGATTTCCATTGTATTGGTGGAAACACTGTCGCGGACCGCGTCATCGACAAATTCCGTACTTCGTAACGAAATAACCTGTTCACCCGCTTTTGCTCCCGTGGCGACATCATCTGCAACGCAAACAAAGAGGGTTCCAGAAAAGCCAGTCCCTGTATTCTTAATTTGGTCTAATGCTTTCCAGTGCTTAGCGAACTGTTTTGCTTGCGCCTCAGAAAATACACTATTACGGCCATTGCCTACCTTTAAGACCGAAATTAACTCGCCACCAGACCCACTGAGGGCCCCCGTTACTCGATCAGCGATAAATGCTTCCGCTGCCATTTGCAGTTCCGCGTATTTCAAATACTCATTAATTTTTAAATTTTTCATTATTTCGCTACGTGTGGACGAAGAACTTTTTCAACAAAAACCGCTGTTTGATTTGGCTGACTCCCAAATGCCGGCGCACTACCAAAACTAGGACATGCGTTACTAGTTGCCCACAGCCAAGGAGCGCGCCCACCTGATGTATCTCCCTGAGCAGAATCGTAAAAATAACCAATTCGCTCCGCTATTACCTCGTTCTTTTCCAGATCGATAACCTTCAACGAACTCCCCGCAATCCAATAATCACGATCCTCTTTAGTAGATATATCATCATAAGTAACCCCGTAACGAGGTGCAGGACTATTCGCCAATGACTTAGAATGGACGAAAATTTTGTGCCCTGGCAAAAACCCTTTTTTTGTTAACGCTGGCTCTTCAATTCGCCCAGTATAGCGGTAACGTTTCCCGTCTGTTCCATCTACCGCATCGACAAATGCATATGCAATGTGCGGAGGAAAATCAGGCGGAAGAACTTTCGGAAGCGTTACTTCGGTCGTGTAGGCACCGCGAAGAAAACTGCGAATATAGGTCTCGCCCCCGTGATCTCGCCCATAGGGGTCGTCATACGTATATTGTTCAGAGCGGTTAATTTTTTCAGGACGCACTTTGAGAAGGTAGACTCCTTCTACATTTTCTACAGTCCTATGGATAAACTCTCCAGCCGTTTTGCATCGCGCCTCAAATCTAACAGTTGCCGGATCCAATCGATCTTTCTTCAAAGACTGCTCTGAAGCGCAACCTGCGAAAAACGTGGGAATAAACAGCGAGACAATCAATCTTAAAGCATTATTTTTCATTTCGATTTCCATTAAATTATTCACACAAATCATGTCACTTTATATACCAATAAATGCAATATCCGCTCTGTACGTGAATAGCCTTTCGACATATCTTCATTGTCAGTGGTATAGTTTTCACTATTAAAAAATGGCTCTATTACTTTCGCGCTCTGCCCCACCGCGAAAAATTCCACGTTCATCGATGGGGGCGAAGAACTTTTTCAACAAAAATCGCAGCTTGGTCCAATTGGGCTGTAAAAGCATGTTCGGACCCGAAACTTGGACAAGAATTATTTGCCGCCCAAAGCCATGGAACCCGGCCACCAATTTTAGAACCTTGTCCAGAATCAAATAAGTAACCAATCCTCTCTGCTATCACCTCATTTGTATGCAAATCAATTACCTTGAGTGAACTTCCCGCTATCCAATGTTCACGCTCAAACCGTGTCGAAATGTCGTCATATGTAACGCCATATCGCGGCGCAGGCCCCGTAGCCAAGGACCGTTCAAACACGAAGCGCTTATGGCCTTTTAAATAGCTCTTATCTGTAAGCCATGGCTCTTCAACCTTTCCAGTATATCGATATCGCTTTCCATCCACTGCATCGATGGCCTCAGCAAATGCGTACGCAATATGGGGCGGAAAATCCGCAGGCAATTTCTCCAGCCGGTTGTTTTCAACAGCATACGCGCCATGAAGAAAACTTCGCACATAAAAATCTCCGCGAAAATCTCGCCCATAAGGATCGTGCAGCTCAAATTGATCGGATAAATCCGTCTTCACAGGGCGGATCTTAAGAATAAACACACCCTCGACGTCATCAACGGTTTTATATATTTTCTCTCCGGCCAGTCGACAACGATCCTTAAAAATAGAGACCGCAGTATCAAGATTAGGATGTGTCTTTTTGGGCGCATATTCTGTTACGCAGCCTGCAAAAATTAACAATGGTGGAAGCAAGAAAAATAGTGTTAACAAATTACATCTCATTAAAATTCAACTCCCAATTCTATTATTTAAAATTTTGCAAAAACATTATTTGCAAATATTTCCACGTTCCCAATTTACCAATTTACCAATATCCATATTCAGACTTTGATTTGCCGCTTCCCCCTTCAAAATACGGCGGAAGGCTTTCACCATAAAGCTGCTGCTTGGTTTGCAAGATTACCAAAGGACGGCGAGCGAAATTTCTTCAATCAAAAAACCTCGCTCAGCCACGCTTTACCTACACTACTCACCAACGACAACCGACAGCCGACAGCCGATTTCATGACCAAGCCCTGCAGTCAAGTTTGTACACTTAGTTGATAAACTACGAAATTCAAACATCCCTTTCTGCCACAATAGACCCAGATGTTCTTCCAAAACCAAAAAAATATGCCTGACGGGGATCGCCGAATTAGAAGACTAATGACCGCGTCGCAAGCTTAGATTTATTCGCTTTTACCCCCTGATTATTTTGTATAGAGTAGCATCAATAATTTCCAGAGTTAAATTTCTCATTTTGCCGTGCTCATCAAACATAAATCTAATATCAATTTTTGCCGCAGGATCTGACCAATTGGATGTATCAAACGGCGCTCCAATATTTTTCACTCTCCACTTCCTGACAAAATTGCATCGTAGCTCTTTTTACACCTGACCAGTAAGGCATGCCCCACCGTTCGTAACAAAAGTCGTTTCAATTTTAATTAACTCTTGCTCCGCGAATAGATTCTTGACCAATAACTCGAGTTTCGATTTATCAAGCCGCCCTGGTCCGTTCACGCCATAGCTTCCACCGGTTTGATTTCCACTGCCGTGTGAATTTCGCACGAGATCTGATAAGACGTCGTTATCCAGAACGCTAAAATCGTCCGCCGCGACTGGATAATAATGGCACGCTGCCAATGTCAAACTCAACGATAAAATCAGCGTGCTGATCAATCGATTTTCTATTTTTGACACGAAAAATTTATCGTCACTGCGCCTTATATGCATTACTCCGATAATAGAAAATATTTCAAACTGAAATTGCTGCGCTGTGATCCCTTTGCAAACTCCGAAGCGAACGGCGGGAACGTCCCGACTGAGGAAAAGAAGTAACTTGTCAAGCACTCATCGTTCGCGCGCCGCTTCAGAAACCGCTTTCTGCACCGGCGACAGCAGGTACTCCAACACCGTCCGTTGACCCTGATTTATCTCGACCACCACCTGCATCCCCGGCGTGATATGAAGGCGCTTGCCTTGTGGATCTTTCAGCGCTTGCTGATCCAAGCGGATACGCGCCTTGTAACTTGCGCTACCGCTCGCATCTCCATTACGCCCGCCTCCGCCTGCTTCCCCCCGCGACGGTTCACTGGCATCAGCGCTGATGTGAATGACCGTCCCGCTTAACATGCCATGCCGCTGAAACGGATACGCCGCCAGCTTCACCTTGGCGCTCTGCCCCACCGCGACAAATCCCACATCCTCGTTCTTGATGTTCACATCGGCAAACAGCAGCTCATCTTTCGGCACCAAGGTCAGCACAACAGCGCCGGGTTGTACCACCGCGCCGGCCGTGGTCGTCGCCAGGTCCTTGATAACGCCATCCTGCGGCGCGCGCAGCACCATTTGTCCTTCGCGATAGCTGGTCTTGTCCAGGCTGGGCTGCAATTGACCGACCTTGGCACGAATATCCGCCAGTTCGCGCTCCAGCTCGCTCTTGTACGTGCTGTGCAGCTGGCTAAGTTTTTGACGCTGGGCCGTCATCGCCGAATTCAACGCGGCGACCGTCGAACGCTGTGCATCGAGGTCCTTGGCCTTTTCAATCGCCTCGCGCTCCTTGTCCGCACTCTGGCGCACCGGCACATAGCCCTCGCGCGACAGGTCGGCCAGACTTTTGGCGGCCGCCTGGTAGGTGGGCAAGGTCTGCTCCAGCTTGGCGAGCGTTTCACCCGCGCTTTTCTTTTCAAATGCCATCTTCTGCAGCACGGCCTTTTCTTGCTCCAGGCTGTCGTTGAAAGCGCTGCGGCGCGCCTGGTACTGGCGCTGCACCTGCGCGAACAACAGCACGTCGTCATCCGCACGCGCCAGCATCGGTTTGCCGGACAGTTCAGCCTCGATGCGGCGTGCCTGCATTTTTTGGGTCCCCAGGTCGCTACTGACGCCGGTCTTGTCGGCGCTGGCCAGGGTCGCATCCAAGCGCGCCAGCACCTGCCCGGCCTTGACCGTGTCGCCTTCACGCACCAGCAGTTCCTTGACCACGCCCGCCTCGGACGGCTGCACGATCTTGACCAGGGTCTGCGGCGCCAGCTTCCCATCGGCGCTGGCGATGATGTCAAGCTTCCCAAACGCAGCCCACACGATCAGGACCAGCACCAGTACCGACACCGCACGCAGCACCATGCGGCCTGCCGTGCTGGGATCCTGCCGTTCGATACGGCTGAGGGGGTCGTGCCAGCGCTTGGGTGGACGTAGTGGAATCACTGTTGCCCCGGTTGGGTCGGCGGGGGACGATGGCGTGGCCGCAGCGGCGGACGTTTGACTCGGGTTCATGGTTTTCATCTTCGTTCAGTCGGTGGTAACAGACGATTCCGCGTTCGGGCCAGGGCTGCCGAGCGAGGCCGCAACCGGCGCAAGGACAACGCGCTGCGCGCCCTGCGGACTCAGGCGATAGACCGCGTCCAACTGCAAGCCCTTGGGCAGGCCGTGTGTAATGAACAGCATCGTGACCTTGCCGCGCAGGGCGTTGATGGTGCGGGCGAATTGTTCGGCGGTCGGCTGGTCGAGCGCACTGGTCGCTTCGTCGAACACAAGAATGCTCGGCCGCTTGAGCAGGGCGCGCGCAATCGCGATGCGTTGCTTCTGCCCGCCAGAAAGGCCTGCCCCGCGCTCGCCAATCTCGGTCTGATAGCCCTTCGGCAGCGCTTCAATCGCGCTGTGGATTTCCGCCATCTGGCAGGCCGCCGTCACCTGCTCGAAACTGGCATCCGGGCTGGCCATCTGCAGGTTTTCGAAGATCGTTCCCGAGAACAGCACCGTTTCCTGCGGCACAACCCCGAAGTGGCTGCGCAGTTCATTGGCCGACAGATAGCGGATATCGACGCCGTCGACCAGAATGCGCCCGGCGCTCGGCTGGTAAAACCCTTGCAGCAGCTTGGCCAGCGTGCTCTTGCCGCAACCGGAAGCGCCCATGATGCCGATGGTCTGCCCTGGCTGCACCGTCAGCGACAGGTTTTGATACACCAGCGGCAAGTGCTCGGCGTATTTGAAGGCAACCGTATCGATCTCGATCTTGCCGGCGCGCGCATTGGCGCGCGCGGGAACCAGGGAATACGGTTCCACCGGCGCGTTCATCAAATCGCCCAGACGGTCGACAGACAAGCTGGCTTGCTGAAATTGCTGCCACAGCCCGACCAGGCGCAGCATCGGCTGCGACAGGCGGCCGGAAAACATCTGGAACGCGATCAACATGCCTATCGTAAAATCGGTGCTATTCATCACGGTATACGCGCCAATACCGAGGATGAGAAGGCTCATCACCTGCTCCAGCAGGTTCGACAAGGTGTTGTAGCCATTCGCCAGTTGCTTGGTCGACAGGCTGGCGTCAAGATAGCTGCCCAGGTAATTGCTGTAGCGTGCGTCGAGCTGGGGTTCCATCTGCAAGGACTTGACCGTTTCCAGCCCGCCGATGTACTCGGTCAGGAAGGCCTGGTTGCGCGCCCCCAGCAGGAATTGCTGTTGCAAACGGTCCTGGAAAATCGGCGCCACAATCATACTCAGCAAAACGATGACTGCCAGAATCGCCAGCACCACCAGGGTCAGGGTGACGCTGTAGTAAAACATGATCGCCACAAAGATCAGCAGGAACGGTAGATCCAGCACCAATGTCACGGCGGCGCTGGAAATGAATTCGCGGATCGTTTCAACGCCCTGCAGGCGCGCGGCGATGACACCGGTAGGCCGATGCTGGAAGTACATCGGCGGCAGCTTGAACAGGCGCCCGAATACGGAGGCGCCGAGGGCGGCATCGACCCGGTTACCGGTATGCAGCACCAGATACTGGCGCATCCACGACAGCGCCGCCGAAAACAGCATGAACACGGCCATGCCGATGGCAATCACGATCAGCGTGCTCTGGCTGTGATGGACAACGACCTTGTCAATGATCGCTTGCGTGAACAGCGGCGTGGCAAGGGCGATCAGCTGGATCACCAGTGAGGCAAGCAACACTTCCTGCCACAGTTTTTTATGTTTCAGCAATTCCGGGACAAACCAGCTAAAGCCGAAACGGCGCGACTGGCGCGCCAGTTCCTCGCTGTCGGGGTCGCTGGCATCCACGTTTGCAGGCGCCACGCGCAGGACGTTTCCCAGAAAACGCTCACCAAACTCGGCCAAGGGAACGGTGCGGGGTGCGGCATCGCCGGGCTCGACGATAAGGAGACTATCGCGGTCGGCCTGGAGGACAAGAGCGACGACGCAAGTGGCCTCAGCCCCCGTACCAGCCGTTTCCTCGCTATCGCGTAAAAACGCGACCAGCGGGAAAGACTCCCTGTACAGCTTTGCCGGCTTGGCCGAGGCCACACCAGCCTTGAACCCGAATGACTCCATGGCAGTTGCAAGCGACGCAATCGAGTGCGGTGCGGCCAATTGTTGCTGGGCTATATCAGGAGAGTATGGTTTTCTGTGAAGGGCACATAGGCCCTGTAAAACCCAGAAGAAAGACGCATTGGTGATACCGGTGTGTTTCATATTGAACCAAAAACCTGCTGTGGAAGAACCGGACGACGCCCTCTACGACTCGTCTGGAAGGCGGATGAGGAAGGCGCGGGAGGCCGAATGACGACAATCAATCCGTTTCATAAACCAACTAACAATTGCTAAGTAGCATTGTAAACACCGTGCGAGACCTTTAACCTTATATTTAGATTATTATTTTTTACCTGTAGAGTTTTCATAACCACAAGTATTAAATTTCAATACCATTACGAATGTCCCAAAAATCCTTGGCGAAGCCCGATCAATCTCCACCGCAAGACGCTCAGACATGGCGACGCGGCTCATCCGCTGCCCGTTCGATCGCTTTGCCTCGCCAGCGCGCCGAGGCGGTAAAATGGCGGCCTCACGACGCGGCCGAGAAAACGCCGCGCCTGCACCGGATTGAAAGTAACGATGACCACCACCCCTTCAGAGATCAACGCTGCCGCCGTCAAAAATGGCCCGACGGAAAAACACACGCCGATGATGCAGCAATATCTACGCATCAAGGCCGAGTACCCGACCATGCTGGTCTTCTACCGCATGGGCGACTTCTATGAGCTGTTCCACGACGACGCCGAAAAAGCGGCGCGCATCCTCGGCATCACCCTGACCGCGCGCGGCGCCTCGAACGGCAACCCGATCAAGATGTGCGGCATCCCGTTCCACTCGCTCGACCCGTACCTGGCAAAACTGGTCAAGCTGGGCGAATCGTGCGCGATCTGCGAACAGATTGGCGATCCGGCCACCAGCAAGGGCCCGGTCGAGCGCAAGGTCATGCGCGTGGTCACTCCCGGCACCCTGACCGACGCCGACCTGCTGCCCGAAAAAGCCGAACGCCCCCTGCTGGCCATGTGCATGATCAGCCAGCGCAAGGTCGTCACCACGGGCCTGGCGTGGCTGTCCCTGGCCAGCGGCGGCCTGAAACTGATGGAATTCTCGGGCGACAGCCGCACCGTCGGCCTGCGCCTGCGGCAGGAACTCGAACGCATCGCCCCGGCCGAAATCCTGCGCAGTGACGGTAGCGGCGCCGAGCTGTTCGAAGACGACGGCACCGCCCACACCCAGCGCGTACCTGACTGGCATTTCGATGTCGTCGGCGGCCACAAGGCCCTGCTCGACCAGCTGGGCGTGGCCACCCTCACCGGTTTCGGCGCCGATGGCCTGGGCGCCGCGTTCGGCGCGGCCGGCGCGCTGCTGCGCTACGCCCAGTCGACCCAGGGCCGCGGCCTGCAGCACGTGCGCAGCCTGTCGACCGAAACCGAGAACGAATTCATCGGCCTCGATGCCGCCACCCGCCGCAACCTGGAGCTGACCGAAACCATCCGCGGCCAGGAGTCGCCGACCCTGTTCTCGCTGCTCGACCACTGCCGCACGGCGATGGGTTCGCGCCTGCTGCGCCACTGGCTGCACCATGCGCGGCGCGACCAGAACGTGGCGCGCGCGCGCCATGCGGCCATTGCCGCCCTGGCCCAGAGCGACGCCGCCGGCGCGCTCTCGGCCACCCTGGCCGAGGTGCCGGATATCGAACGCATCACCACGCGCATCGCGCTGCTCTCGGCGCGCCCGCGCGACCTGGCCAGCCTGCGCGACGGCCTGCGCCAGCTGCCGGCCTTGCGCCGCTCGGTGCAGCAAGCCTTCACCGCGGGCGAGGAAAGCCTGCTCTCGACCATCCACGACGCGCTGGCCACGCCCGCCATCTGCCTCGACCTGTTAGAGCGCGCGGTCGCCCCGGAACCGGCGGCCATGGTGCGCGACGGTGGCGTGTTCGCGCGCGGCTTCGACGCCGAACTCGACGAACTGCGCGGCCTGTCCGAAAACGCCGGCCAGTTCCTGGTCGACCTTGAAACACGCGAGCGCGCCCGCACCGGCATCGCCAACCTGCGCGTCGAGTACAACAAGGTGCACGGCTTCTACATCGAGGTCACGCACGGCCAGACCGACAAGGTGCCGGACGATTACCGCCGCCGCCAGACCCTGAAAAACGCCGAGCGCTATATCACGCCGGAACTGAAGGTCTTCGAGGACAAGGCCCTGTCGGCGCAGGACAAGGCGCTGGTGCGCGAAAAAATCCTGTACGAGCAGCTGCTGGCCGACCTGGCGCCGCACATCGGCACCCTGCAAACCATTTCGCAGGGCCTGGCGCAGCTCGACACCCTGACCGCGCTGACCACCCACGCGCTGCAGCACAACTGGTGCGCGCCGCAACTGGTGGGCGAACCCTGCCTGGTGATCTGCGAAGGCCGCCATCCGGTGGTGGAAAAGCAGATCGAGCGCTTCATCGCCAACGACTGCAAGTTCAACGACGAACGCCGCCTGCTGCTGATCACAGGCCCCAACATGGGCGGTAAATCGACCTTCATGCGCCAGGTGGCCTTGATCACGCTGCTGGCCTACATCGGCAGCTACGTGCCGGCCGCCAGCGCGACCATCGGCCCGATCGACCGCATCTTCACCCGCATCGGCGCCACCGACGACCTGGCCGGCGGACGCTCGACCTTCATGGTGGAGATGACCGAATCGGCCGCGATCCTCAACGGCGCCACCGCGCAGTCGCTGGTACTGATGGATGAAGTGGGGCGCGGCACCTCGACCTTCGACGGCCTGGCACTGGCCTGGGCCATCGCGCGCCACCTGATCGACACGAGCCGCAGCTTCACCCTGTTCGCGACCCATTATTTCGAACTGACCCAGCTGCCCGAAAGCCACCCGAGCGCGGCCAACGTGCACCTGTCGGCGGTCGAACACAAGGACAGCATCGTGTTCCTGCACGCGGTGCAGGCCGGACCGGCGTCGCAGAGCTACGGCCTGCAGGTGGCGCAACTGGCCGGCGTGCCGCAGACGGTGATCAAGGCCGCGCGCAAGCACCTGGCGCGGCTCGAATCGCAGGCACTCGACACCACGCCGCAGCTCGACCTGTTCGCGCTGCCCTGCGTGGAACCGGACGACGCGGCGCCGGCCAGCGGACCCGATGCTGCGGCCGATGCGCTGCACGAGGCCCTGGCCGCCATCGACCCGGACGCCCTGACCCCGCGCGAAGCACTTGAGCAGTTGTACCAGCTCAAGCGCCTGGCCACGCCATGATGCGTAGCGCACCACTTGCCGCGCTCCTGTGCGCCGCCCTGCTGGCGGTGCCGGCCGATGCCGCCGCCGCGCAGGGCCGCGCCGCCGCGGTGAAAGGACCGGCGCCCTACCAGTTCGCCATCATCGGGCACCGCTTCACCGATGGCGGCGGCGACGCCCAGCTCGAACAGGCGATTGCCGCCAGCGACGATGGCGCCGTGGCCTTCGTGGTCGCCACCGGCATCAAGGGCGAGCGCGAGCCGTGCAGCGACGAGTTGTACACGCAGCGGCGCGACCTGTTCGCGCAGGCGCGCCGGCCGATGATCGTGGCGCCGGCCGCCAGCGACTGGAGCGACTGCATGAATGCCGCCGGCAGCCAGCTGGCGGTGGACCGCCTGAACCGCATGCGCGAATTGTTCTATCCCGACGCCGAATCGCTCGGCAAGCGCACCTTGCCCTTGCTGCGCCTGTCGAGCAGTTCGCAGTTCCGCAGCTACGCCGAGAACGCGCACTGGATTGTCGGGAACGTGCTGTATGCGACCATGAACCTGCCGTCGGATAACAATCACTACCGCCCCGAGGCGGGCCGCAACAGCGAATTCGAGGACCGCGCCGTGGCCAACCGCTTCTGGCTCAAGCGCGTGTTCGGCACGGCCCAGCGCAAAAAGCTCGACGCGGTGGTGCTGTTTACCGAAGGGAACCTGAAGGCGCACAGCGATAAGCCGGGGCTGCTGGCGATGCTGGGGTCGAGCGACAGCCGCCAGGACGGCTATGCGGCGGCGCGCCAGCAGGTGGTGACGCTGGCGCAAAAATTCGCGGGGAAGGTGCTGCTGGTCGATACCGCCGCGCCAGCGGGACCGGCGCCGGCGATTGCCTGGCGTGGCAACCTGGGACATGTGAGCGTGGGCTCGAGCGTGCTGCGCATGCGCGTGGCGCCAGGCAGCGAGAAGATGTTCCTGCTTCAAAAACCGTAAAGCGGACGCGGTGCCGGGCCTGGGCCGCGGCACCGCGCAGATACGGATGCAGGGCGGCCGCGGGGCCGCCCTGCATACCGGGGTTTAATGCACGGGGTGGCTGCGGAAGTGGTCGCCCTCTTCGCCGTCATCATCCTCGTCATCGTGGTCGTGGCCATGCGCGCCATGCACGTGGCCGTGCGCGATCTCGACATCGAGTGCGTCGCGCACATCGGTCACTTCCAGTTCGAAACGCAGCGCCATGCCGGCCAGCGGGTGATTGCCGTCGAGGACAACCTTGTCGTCGGCGATGTCGGTGACGGTGAAGATCATTGCTTCTTCGGTGCCATCCGGGCCATCGGGCATGCCTTCGAACTGCATGCCGACTTCGAGCGGCTCCGGCAGGCGCTCGCGCGCTTCGACCTTGACCAGCGAGGAGTCGTAATCGCCGAACGCATCGTCCGGCTCGATCTGCAGGACGCAGGCATAGCCCGTTTCCTTGCCATCGAGTTCTTCTTCAATCTTCGGCAGGGTATTCTCATAGCCGCCGTGAAGATAGACCATCGGCTTGCTGCCGTCTTCGATCAGATTGTTCTGCGCGTCGGACAATTTGTATTTGACCGTTACGACCGTGTTTTTGGCAATCTTCATAGTGCTTCCTTTCAGTGTGTACTGGCCGATTATACCTCCCCGCCGCCTTGCCCAGTTTCGGACTTGGTTATAATGTCGCATGAAAAAATTAACGCTCTTGGGCGATATCACGCCCGCCCAGTTTTTACGCGATTACTGGCACAAGAAACCGCTCCTGATCCGCCAGGCGATTCCCGGCTTCAAGCCGCTGCTCAAGCTCGATGCCCTGGCCGCGCTCGCCAAGCTGAACCATGTCGAATCGCGCCTGATCACCCAGGTCGACGGCGACTGGAGCATGCAGCACGGTCCGCTGACCGAATTGCCGCCACGCACGCAACGCGAATGGACCATGCTGGTGCAGGGCGCCAACCTGGCCGACAAGGGCGCCGACGCGCTGCTGCGCCAGTTCCGTTTCATTCCGGATGCGCGCCTGGACGACCTGATGATCAGCTACGCCACCGATGGCGGCGGCGTCGGTCCGCACTTCGACTCCTACGATGTGTTCCTGCTGCAGGCGCACGGCAAGCGGCGCTGGCGCATCGGCGCGCAAAAGGACTTGTCGCTGGTCGAAGGCAAGCCGCTCAAGATCCTCAAGAATTTCAAGCCGCAGGAAGAATTTCTGCTCGAACCGGGCGACATGCTGTACCTGCCGCCCCATTACGCGCACGATGGCGTGGCCGAGGGCGAGTGCATGACGTACTCGATCGGCTTCCGTTCGCCGTCCTACCAGGAACTGGGCGAAGCATTCCTGCAGTTCATGGCCGACTCGATCGACCTGCCGGGCCGCTATGCCGATCCGGACCTGGAAGTGGCAAGGAACCCGGCCGAAATCCCGCGCAACATGCTCGCCGCGATTACCGAGGAAATGAACAAGGTGCGCTTCACCGAGGAAGACGTGACGATCTTCGTCGGCGAGCACATGTCCGAACCGAAGCACAATGTGTTCTTCACCGGCCCGGCCAAGCCGTTGACGATGGGACGCTTCGCCGAGACTGCCGCCAAGCGCGGCGTGGCGCTCTCGCTCAAGTCGCAGATGCTGTATCGTGGCAAGCACGTCTTCATCAATGGCGAATCGTTCGCCGTGGGCCGCGCCGACAAGGCCGTGCTCGATGTGCTGGCCAACGAGCGCGCCCTGCCCGGCGCCGCCCTGGCCGGGGCCTCCGACGACGTGATGGAAGCGCTGTACACCTGGTACCAGGATGGATGGATTGAACTCGCCTAAAGGAATTGCCATGACCGACGCCACCGCACTGCCGTTCAACTCGCACGCCGAATTCGAGGCGCAGCTGCGCGACTGCCTGGGGCGGGCGCGCTCCACCTTGCAATTGTTCGATCCGGATTTTTCGGTCTTTCCGCTTGGCAGCAGCGAGACCGATGCCGCACTGCGGCATTTCCTGGCCGGCGGTGGCGCCATCCAGATCGCCATGCATAAGAGCGACTATATTGAACGCCACTATCCGCGCTTCCTGCGCCTGCTGCGCGAGTTCAACCACAAGATCGAGGCCCGCGCCACGCCGCGCTCGCTGCATCACCTGACCGATTCCTTCTGCATCGCGGACGGCACGCATATCGTGCGCCGCTTTCACAGCGACCACATGCGCGGTGAAGCCGCCTTCGAACTACCGCAGGCGACCGAACTGAGCCAGGAAAGATTTTCGGGAATCTGGATGGAGGCGGTTTCAACGTTACATCCGACCACCACTGGTTTGTAAGGGTTTGTAAGGCCCGAAACGGCCGCCTCAGAATATAAATCGGAGATGAGCCAAGTTGGCCGATGAAATGAGCATAAAGATGCCTTTTATCACAACATGAATGTTGCCAGTTCGCAAAAAGCTTCCATAAAAGCATCTTCCCGCTATTGCGAAGCACCAAATTTAGCTATAATATCGGGTTAGGAAGTTTCCGTTGTCTGTCAAGCACCATTACAGGTACGAAAGCTAACGAGAATTCCCTAACGAGCGATAATTACCGGTAATTATTCATCGCAACACACGTCGTCATAATTTAGTGAATTAATTAAGGAAAACCCATGAAAAAATCTTTGCTGATCGTCTCCCTGTTGGCTGTTGCCCTGGCTGCTTGCACCAAAAAAGAACCAGAAGCAGTTCCTACCCCAGTTGTGGAAACCCCAGCAGTTGTGGCCCCGGCAGCTGACGCTCCAGTTGCTCCAGTTGCTCCAGCAGCAACCGAAGCCGCTGACGCAGCGGCTACCGCCGCTTCGGCCGCTTCCGTAGCAGCTGACGCTGCTGCTGCCGCTTCGGTTGCCGCATCGGCTGCAGCCTCGGCTGCTGCATCGGCTGCCAAGTAATCAGCACGAGTTGGAAAGGCCGGCCTGCGGGCCGGTTTTTTTTCGCCCAGAGATTTGTATGCCGGGGCTGTGCCTGCGGCCCGTCGGTCGCGGGCCAGGCCGACATCGCGCTGCAAAGCCGCATGGACGTAAAAAAACCGGCCGAGGCCGGTTTTTTTATTGCTGCGTCGAAGCTTACTTCAATTCGTCGCTCAGCAGTTTCAGGATCTTGGCACCGGTCGGCGATGTTTCCGCCTTGCCGTCGTTGCTCTGTACCGCCACCTTGCTCACCGTCGCACCCGCTTCGGACTTGACCGTCACGCGGTAGCGCTGCGCTTCCTTGGCTTTGTCGGAAGATGCGCCAAAGCTGAACAGCTTGCTCAAGAAACCGTCCTTATCGGCCAGGTCCGGATCGACATAGCGCACGAAATAGACGCCCTGCACGCGGTCGCGGTCTTCCACCGTGAAGCCGACCCGGTCCAGCGCCAGGCCAACCCGGCGCCAGGCGCGGTCGAAACCTTCGGCCACTTCCACCGTATCGCCGATCAGCTTGGCGTTCTGGGGAACGGCGACCGCCGCCGCCACGGCCGCTTCGGCCGGCTTGACGTCGGCGATGCCCGACAGCTTGGCCAGCAGGCGGCTCAGGAATTGCGCTTCCAGGCCCGGATCGTTCGGACGCACGGTCCAGGTGGTCGAATCCTTTTGCGAACCGACCAGCACTTCTTCGGCGCCGCGGTGGCTGATGTAGATTTCGGTGCCGTTCGGGGTGCGCTCCAGGCGCGTGCGGAACTTGTCGCGCTCGCCTGTCGAGTACAGCGAATCGAACACCTTGCCGATCGACTGGCGGATGAAGTCTTGCGGGATCTTCGAGCGGTTCTCGGCCCAGTCGGTCTCCATGGTGCCGGTGGTGGCCGACTCGCTGATGACGGTAAAGCCCGCATCGGCCCAGAACTGCTTGAGCTGCGGCCACAGCTGCTCCGGCGTCTGGTTCACCACCAGCCAGCGCTGGTTGCCGCTGCGCTCGACCTTGATGCCGTCGCCGCCGGCCAGCGCCACCGCCTGCCCGCCTGGCGCCGGCATCGCCGTCGCGCCCTTGGGCTGCTGGTAGGTCGAGGCGCTGGCCACGCCGCGCGTTTCGGGAATGCTGTAGCGGTTGTCGCGCTCGAGCTGGGTCAGGTCGGGCGGCACGTCCAGCGACGCCGCTTTCTTGGCGCCGCGGTAATCGAGCTTGTCCTGTTCGATGACGGAACTGATCATGCCGCAGCCGGACAGGCTGACCATCAGCGCCGAAAGCACCAGGGTGCGCGTTGCCGCCGGGGGGATTGCCGTGGCCGAGGCCTTGTTAATTGTCTTGCGAATAGTCATGTCGTTACTGGATGAGAAGCTGAAAGGCAGCTGGTGTCTGGGATGATCCGACCCTTGCGGGTCAGGGCTGTGGTAGGACGCCGGCTTCGCGCAGGGCGCCGCGGACCGCGTCGTGGCAGTCTTGCCCCAGCGGCGCCAGGGGCAGGCGGATGCCGGCAGGCATCAGGCCCATTTCCGCCAGCGCCCATTTGACCGGGACCGGGTTCGGCTCGATAAACAGTTTCTGGTGCAGCGGCATGACCTTGTCGTTGATCTCGACGGCGCGGGCGATGTCGCCCCCCATCGCGGCCACGCACAGTTCGTGCATCGCGCGCGGCGCCACGTTGGCCGTGACCGAAATGTTGCCGGCGCCACCGCACAGCATCAGTGCGATCGCGGTCGGGTCGTCCCCCGAATACACGGCGAACGATTTGTCTACGCTGCGCAGCAATTCCAGGCCGCGCCCGATGTTGCCGGTCGCATCCTTGAGGCCGACGATGTTCGGGATGGCGGACAGGCGCACCACGGTGTCGTTGCTCATGTCGGCCACGGTACGGCCCGGCACGTTGTACAAAATGATCGGCAGGTCGACCGCTTCGGCGATCGCCTTGAAGTGGCGGTACATGCCTTCCTGGGTCGGACGGTTGTAGTAAGGCACCACCACCAGCGCGGCATCGGCCCCGACATCCCTGGCAAATTCGGTCAGCTTGATCGCCTCGGCGGTCGAATTGCCACCGGTGCCGGCAATGATCGGAATGCGGCCCTTGGCGTGTTCGACGGCCAGCTTGACCAGTTCGCAGTGTTCCTCGACGCTGACGGTGGCCGATTCGCCCGTGGTGCCGACGATGACGATGCCATCGGTACCCTCGGCGATGTGCCAGTCGATCAGCTTGCGCAGGCCCGGATGGTCCAGACTGCCGTCTGCATGCATCGGGGTGACGATTGCTACTATGCTGCCCTTGATCATATGTAGGTAACTATGCTGGTAAGTAAAAGCCTGATTGTAGCGGATCGTCCGCCGGAATGGTTCATTGTTGACTAGAATCGCGCTTCGGTCGGCGCCGCGCCGCCGTCCAGACGGGCATCGGCGCGCGCAAAATCGGGCCCGGCGGCGCACAGGCGCTGCACCATGGCCGCCTTGGGCACGCTGGTAAAACCGTCCTCGAAGGCCAGCACGCGCAGCTGATGGGCCGCCGCCTGGCGCAGCAGCTCGCCTTCGTGCAGCAAAAAGGCTGGATTGCTCGGCCGGCCGAATTCTTCATTTCCGCATGCAAACGTTTCGTAGATCAGCAAACCGCCCGCGGCCAGGCTGCGCACCAGCGCGGGAATGAGCGGCCGGTGCAGGTAATTGGTCACCACGATCACGGCAAAGCGCCCTTCCTCGAACGGCCAGGCCAGGGTGCCGTCTTCGAGGTCGAATTGCAGCGTGGCGATGCCCTCGCCCGCCGCGGCGGCCAGTGCCTCGGGGTCGCGGTCGAGCGCGAGCACCGGGTGGCCGAGCGCGGCCAGCAGGCGCGCGTGGCGGCCGGTGCCGCAGGCCAGGTCGAGCGCCTCGCCGCGCGGCGCCAGCGGCGCGAAGCGGGCGATCCAGGCGGATGGGTCGGAGTGGAATGTGTCGGTCATCGGGAATTCCTTTATCAAGTGTAAGCCAGGCCCATCGCTTCGCGCACATCGCGCATCGTTTCCTGCGCCAGCTTGCGCGCCGTTTCGCAGCCGTCGGCGACGATGGCGCGCACCAGCGAGGGGTCGTCCAGGTATTGCTGGGCACGTTCGTGCATCGGTTCCTGTTCCTTGACGATGGCGTCGATCACCGGCTGCTTGCATTCGATGCAGCCGATGCCGGCCGTGGTGCAGCCCTGGACCACCCAGTCGCGGGTCGCTTCGTCGGAATAGACTTCGTGCAATTGCCACACCGGGCATGTGCGCGGATCGCCGGGGTCGGTACGGCGCACGCGCGCCGGGTCGGTCGGCATGGTGCGCACCTTCTTGGCTACCGACTCCTTGTCTTCGCGCAGGGAAATGGCGTTGCCGTAACTTTTGGACATCTTGCGCCCGTCCAGCCCGGGCAGGCGCGATGCCACCGTCAGCTTGGCCTGCGGCTCGACCAGGATCAGCTTGCGGCTGCCTTCCAGGTAGCCGAACAGGCGCTCGCGGTCGATCATCGACAGGCTTTGGGCATCGTTGAGCATGGCATGGGCTTGCTCCAACGCATCGTCCTTGCCTTCCTGCTGGTACGCGGTGCGCAGTTCCAGGTACAGCCGGGCGCGCTTGCTGCCGAGCTTCTTGACCGCGTCCATGGCCTTTTCCTCGAAGCCTTTTTCCTTGCCGTACATATGATTGAAGCGGCGCGCGATCTCGCGCATCATTTCGATGTGCGGCACCTGGTCGTCGCCCACCGGCACCTGGGTCGCGCGGTAGATCAGCACGTCGGCCGCCTGCAGCAGCGGGTAGCCCAGGAAGCCATAGGTGGCCAGATCCTTATTGCTGAGGTTATCGATCTGGTCCTTGTAGGTCGGCACCCGTTCGAGCCAGCCGAGCGGCGTGGCCATCGACAGCAGCAGGTGCAGTTCGGCATGCTCGGGCACGCGCGACTGGATGAACAGGGTCGCCTGCGAGGGGTCGATCCCGGCCGCCAGCCAGTCGACCAGCATGTCCCAGGTGCTGCGCTCGATGACCGTGGGGTCGTCGTAATGCGTGGTCAGGGCGTGCCAGTCGGCCACGAAGAACAGGCAGGGCTGTTGCGACTGCATCCTGATCCAGTTTTTCAGGGCGCCGTGGTAATGGCCAAGGTGCATGGTGCCTGTCGGGCGCATGCCGGAAACAACACGATCTGGGTACATGAATTAACTCAGGAGAAAATAAAAGGGAGAGGCGACCTTGGCAAAGGCGGCAATCGCGATCGTCATCGCCCTGGACAGGAAGCTGTCGAGCACATGCAGGCGCATCAGCAGGATGAAGGACGCGAAAATGAGCACGTCGATCACGGCGATATCGTTGACGAGCTTGAACGTACGCTTGGGCAAAGCTGCCAGCATGCCGGACGGCAGCAGCGATGCCAGGGACCGTCCGCCGTCCGGCGGCACGGTCGGCAGCCAGCGCAGCACGCGCTCGGGCAGCACGCTGGCCAGCACGTGGCTGCCGTCGAGCGGCGGGATCGGCAGCAGGTTAAATACCATCATGACCGCGTTCACGCTCACCCCGGCGCGCACCATGTCGAACCAGAAGCGCTCGCCGATGCCGGCCACCGCCAGCAGGATGCCGATGATGCTCCAGGCCACGCCCATGGCGAAATTGGCCGCCGGGCCGGCCAGGGCCACGAAGGCCATGTGTTTTTTGGGATTGCGCAGGCGGTCGAACTCGACCGGGACCGGCTTGGCGTAACCGAAGGGCAACTGGATCAGCCAGTACAGCACCAGCGGCAACACCACGGTGCCGAAAGGATCGATATGACGCAGCGGATTGATGCTCAGGCGGCCTTCGTTGGCCGCAGTCGGATCGCCGAAATACCGGGCCACGTAGCCGTGCCCCACTTCATGCAGCGAAATGGCGAACAGGACCGGAATCGCGAACACTAGCAGTGCCTGGACGGTCTGGTGAGTGCTATTCATCGCACGATTCTAGCAGAGCGGGCGCACGGCCCTGGCGCTGCCCCGGGGGCCGCGGGGCCGGTCAAAGGCCGAACACGGCGGCGTCGCCGCGGCCCTGGCGCACCAGCACGACATCGTCGCCGGTCAGGTCGATCACGGTGGTCGGTTCGAGCGAGCAGGCGCCGCCGTCGACGATCAGGTCGACCTGCTTGTCGATGCGCGCGCGGATGCTGTCGGCGTCGGTCAGCAGTTCGCTGCCTTCGCCGTCCGGGTCGGGCAGGATCAGGGTGGTGCCCAGCAGCGGCTGGCCCAGCTCGGCCAGCAGCGCCTGGGCGATGGCGTTTTCGGGCACGCGCAGGCCGATGGTCTTGCGCGACGGGTGCGACAGGCGGCGCGGCACGATCCGGGTCGCTTCCAGGATCACCGTGTACGGGCCCGGCGTGGCGGCTTTCAACAGGCGGAACTGGCGGTTGTCGACCCGCGCGTAGACCGCGATCTCGGACAGGTCGCGGCACAGCAAAGTGAGGTGGTGTTTTTCATCGATGCCGCGGATGCGGCGCAACTTTTCCACCGCCCCCTTGTCGTCCAGGTGGCACACCAGGGCGTAGCACGAGTCGGTCGGCAGCGCGACAATGCCGCCGCCGTGGATGATCTGGGCGGCCTGCTTGATCAGGCGCGCCTGCGGATTGTCGGGATGGATTTGAAAGAATTGGCTCATGCGGGCGGCAGGTTGTTGAGGGCGGCGATACGCTCTTCCATCGGCGGGTGGGTCGAGAACAGCGCACCCCAGCCATTGCTGTGGCCGGAAATGCCGAACGCCGACATTTGCGACGGCAAGGCGCCGGGCGCCAGGCCGCCCAGACGCATCAGGGCTTGCTGCATGGGACGCGGGCTGCCCAGCAACTTGGCCGAGCCGGCGTCGGCGCGGAATTCGCGCTGGCGCGAAAACCAGGCGACGATGATCGACGCGACCAGGCCGAACACCAGTTCGCACACGAACACGGTGGCTATATAGCCGATGCCGGGGCCGCGGTCGCTGTTACCACGCAGCAAAACCTTGTCGACGAAAAAGCCGACCACGCGCGCCAGGAACACCACGAAGGTATTGACCACGCCCTGGATCAGGGTCAGCGTCACCATGTCGCCATTGGCGACGTGGGCCACTTCGTGCCCGAGCACGGCTTCGACTTCGTCGCGGTCCATGCTTTCCAACAAGCCGGTGGAAACGGCGACCAAGGCGGAATTTTTAAAGGCGCCGGTGGCAAAGGCATTCGGCTCGCCTTCGTAGACGGCGACCTCGGGCATGGCGATGCCGGCCCGTTCGGCCAGCTTGCGCACGGTATTGACCAGCCACACTTCATGGGGCGTGACCGGGTTGTCGATGACGCGCGCGCCGGTCGACCATTTCGCCATCGTTTTGCTCATCAGCAAGGAAATGAACGATCCGGTGAAGCCGACCACGGCCGAAAACACCAGCAGCTGGCCGATGTCGATGCCGGACGCACTGACCCCGCGCGCAATGCCGAACAGGTTCAGCACCAGCGTCAGGACGAGGATCACGGCAAGGTTAGTGGCAAGGAACAGCAAAACACGCTTCATGGCAAGCCTCCCGGCGTCGACATTAATAAACAGGAAATTAAGATAAGGCTGACCGGGGCAAATACAAGAGCCGCGCCGCTGCCGCCATGGCAGCAGCGGCGCGTTTTAAGCCTGCGCTAAGCACTGCTGCCAGGGATACGGCCAGCCTCGCGGCGAGCCTTACGGCGAGCCTTACGCCACGGCTTAGAACCAGTCGTGCCAGACCGGCTTGACGCTTGACGGCAGCGGCGGCAAGGCCGCGAAATCCACGCGCGATTCGCCCGGCGCATGAAAATCGGTGCCGCGCGAGGCCAGGAAGCCATAACGCCGCGCTTCCTCGGCGTACAGGTGATATTGATCGGGCGTGTGGCTGCCCGTGACTACCTCGATCGCCGTGCCGCCCAGTTGCTTGAATTCATCGAACAGCGCGCCCTGCCCCACCATGCCCAGCTTGTAGCGGCCCGGATGGGCAATCACCGGAATGCCGCCGGCGCCGCGAATCCAGCCGACCGCCTGCGTCAGGCTGGCCCAGCGGTGCGGGACGTAGCCCGGTTTGCCTTCGATCAGGTATTTACGGAACACTTCCGGAATATTCGCGCATACGCCGGACTCGACCAGATAGCGCGCGAAATGGGTGCGCGACATCAGGTCGGGATTGTCGACGAACTTGAGCGCGCCCTCGTAGGCGCCGGGAATGCCGGCCCGGGCCAGCTGGTCGGCCATTTCGCGCCCGCGCGCATCGCGTCCGCTGCGGGTATCGGCCAGGCCCTGCACCAGGCCGGGATTGTCGGCATCGATCTGCAGGCCGACGATGTGCACCGTGTGGTTGGCCCAGGTGATCGAAATTTCGACGCCGGAGACGAAGTGCATGCCCAGTTCGCCGGCCGCCGCGCGCGCCGCGGGCACGCCGCCGACTTCATCGTGGTCGGTCAGGGCCCACACGTTCACCCCCGCTTTATGCGCGTATTTGGCGACGGCGGCCGGCGCCAGGACGCCGTCGGACACGGTCGAGTGACAATGGAGATCTACATTCAGCATACGCAGGCAATGCTCGGATCGGCAACAGAGTGGGGACAGGCTTTATTGTACGCTGACTGAGCGATTGGCGCGGAGTGTGGCGGAGTGTGGCCGATTGCGCCTCCGCCGCCGCCATGCCTTAGGCCAGGAACGCCTCCACCATCGCGGCCAGCGCCTCCGGCTGGTCGTGGTGCAGCATATGTCCGGCGTCGGCCATCATGCGCGTCGTCACCGTTTTCAAGTGCCCCAGGCGGCGGTCGACCTCGATGCGCGCTTCCTCGCGCGGCCCCATCCATTGCCACATATTGGTATCCTCCGCCTCGACCCACAGCACCGGCGCCGTGATGGCCGACCAGCACGCCATCACTTCTTCCACCTGGTAGCCGAGCGGCGTCGGCTTCTTGTGATTCGGGTCGCCCAGGATTTCCCACTCGCCGCCATCGTTGCGGGCCGACCAGTGCTGCGACAAAAACTGCGCGCGTGCGTCCGACAGGCGCGGATTGGTCTTTTGCAGCCTTGCCGCCACCGCCGCCTGGCTCGGATAGGTGCGCAGCGAGGGCGGCTCGCGCATTTCATCGAGCCACTTGGCATAGCGCCGCGGCGCCTTTTCCGGGTTCGACGCGGGCATGCCGAAGCCTTCCAGATTGATCAGGCGGCGCACCCGGGCCGGACGCGCACCGGCGTAAATGCCGACCACGTTGCCGCCCATGCTGTGGCCGAGCAGGTTGATTGCCTCGCCCGGCGCATAATGGTCGACGATGGCATCGAGATCGGCCACGTAGTCGGGGAACCAGTAGGTGTCCGAATGGCTGCGCTCGGTCAGCCCGAAGCCGCGCCAGTCGGGCGAGATGACGTGCCAATCGTTTTTAAGGCAATCGACCACGAACTGGAACGAGGCGGACACATCCATCCAGCCGTGCACCATGAACAGCTTGGGCGCACCCTCCCTGCCCCAGTGGCGCACGTGGGTACGCAAGCCGCGTACGGTCAGAAATTCGGAACGGGATGGTTTCATGGGACACTCGGCAATAAAAAAGAACGACCGTTCGAATTATACCGGAGAACTTTTCCCGAGGTGCCGCCGGCCTCGACCGGGGCCGCGGTCAGCTACCACGAGCAGGGTCAGGTAGCGGGTGGATGCAAGCGGGTGTCAAGTGCAAAGGCCTCTTGGAACGCCTTGGCGACCATCTTGCCGCCTCGCTTGCGATCGAAGATGAGGTTCCAGCTATGTTTTGAAACCACACTCGGCAGGAGTACAAACTCATGTCTATCAAGCAAAGCGTCGCCAAACTGCTGCTGGCCAATACTCGGCACGCCTGGGGCGAGCCAGTTTGGGTTCGGCAGATCCAATGGATTGACAACATATATACGAGGACCGACAGTCGGATCGAGCCGCAACGACGTCAGTACGTGCGCAACCGTGTCCAAGGTTTTAAATCCTTTGTGAACCGCCACCTCGAGTATGGCTGTCGCAGGGTCGAGAGAGCAGTAAACAACGTATTTGGAACCCTTGACATTCCAGCGGCCGCCGACGCGGAAGGCACCTTCGCCACTGTCCCATGCGGACGCGTGCACGGCTTGATCCAGGCGCCAGGCAACCAGGCTTGCATGACCCGAGATGTCCGGTAAAGGTGTCACGCGTAAACGCCGTATTCCAGTCTGGTGAGCAAGTCCTTAACCAGATCGTAACCCGCACTCGTCGACAACAAATCAAGCGGCCGCCGTCCTTCAAGCGCCAGCGCAGGTTCACCAAGCCACCGAACACCCTCCTCCTTCGATCCGAACACCGCGCTAGCCTGGGTCATTACCTCGGCAAAGTTCCACGCTTTGCTGCTTTGTTCGCTGGTGAGGAGCTTGTCCGCAGCGTGCCTGCGCTGCGACGTCCTTTTGCTCATGCCGACAGTTTTTTGAAGAAACTCGGGATTCTTTAATTCAGGAATACTCTCGATCAGAAAAGTCATGACAGCGTTGGGAAATCCTTCCATGATGAGTACATGAACGTCGAGCTTGGTTTCAATTTTCCGCTTCATCGCCTCTTCGCCGCCCAGAAACATGACGGTCTGTGGGAACTTCGCCAACTCGCCGGTAGCGATGGATGATTCAACGACGATGCGCCCCGGCGTGTCTCGCGCTGATGCTGCCTTCATTGTTGCCCCCTTCCCCCGACACATGTCATTTCAAAGTATGTCACGTGTCACGCGGAAGTCAACCGGACAACGCTGCTTTCATGGGCGATGTCCTTCCAGCTTCAGTTGTAGCGAAAAATAGGGTGACCGCTTAATTGGTCCAGTACAAATACCGCAGAAAACCCATGCCGGTATTGGTCTTGCT
This sequence comes from Massilia scottii, assembly GCF_030846495.1. Classification (NCBI taxonomy): domain Bacteria; kingdom Pseudomonadati; phylum Pseudomonadota; class Betaproteobacteria; order Burkholderiales; family Oxalobacteraceae; genus Massilia; species Massilia scottii. The sequence goes on from NZ_JAVCWM010000019.1 coordinate 78,618, forward strand.
GGCCTGTTCGGCCATCTCGGGCAGCGGCGAGACCGGGTGGGTCTTGTCGATGCGCTGGCAATGGCTGGTCGGCAGCTTGGTGCGGCGGAAAGCGTACAGGGTACCGGCCGCCGGCGGCTGCAGATACACCCTGGCCACATTCAAGCCGGTCCCCTCCGGACACAAGGGCGCCATCGCCGCCAGCATCCCGTTTCCGCCCTGCGCGGCCGGCAACAAGCTGCGGCCTTGCCACAGCGCCGACATTTCCTTGATCATCATGTCCCAACTGGCGAAATCGGCCGTGTCGAGCGGCACCGGGAAGACGGTGTTGGCCTGCTTTGGGTTGCCGATCCACTCTTCGTCGTCATCGGTCTCGGCCAGCACTTCCCGGCGCATCTTGCCCGAGACCAGGAAGCCGTTGCCGATCAGCTGGTGCGCCGCCTTGAGCAAGGCCGGCCGCGCCAGGATCACACCGTTATAGTCCTTGGCCAGGTCGAACGCGCGCACATTGGTCAGCAAGCCCTCGATGAAATGATGGTAGGCCAGCGACCATAAAATATCGCTCTGGTCGACCCGGATCACGGCGCCGAGATTGTATTCGCGGTCGTAATATTCCTGATCGTTACTCGGGCCGCTCATGCGGAACGCCTGGTGCCCGCGCTTGGGCAGGGCGAACAGGTATTTTTCCCACAGCTTGACCTGGCCGTCGCTGTCGAGGTCCAGCTCCCACTGCGCCGGCGCCAGGCGCAGCGACTTGCGCTTGCCGAGCTTGATCTGGGACAGCAGCTTGCGCGTGGCGCCCAGTTCCGCGATCACGTAGTCGATTTCCTTGGTCACCTCGACCACGATGGCGTCATTCGACGTACGGTCTTTATGCATCCGCTCGAAGCCACGCGTGCCCCAGGTGACGATCTGGCGCACCAGCGCCGTATCGCGGCAGATGACGGCGGCAATGCGCGCATCGTCATCCTTGGGCACGGCGCCCTTGGCCACCTCGCGGCAGGCGGCGTGGTAGCCGTCGGTGGTGGTGAAATCGGCAGCGCGTGCCGCCGGAGCCGCCATGGCGGCGGCCAGGGCCAGCGCACCGGCCAGGCGCGAAACAGGGGAAAGTCGCATGAAGCCTCCGCTATAAACGTGTCATAAAAGAAAGCTATCCTACGCGAAACAAATAGTCTTGCGCCGCCCCGCCTTGTGATTAGAAGAAAACCCCCAACCTTCCCCGGACGCGGCGGTAAACGGCCATGCCGCGTCGAAAGCGCCGGGGCGGCGTAAAATAGCGCCATTCCAACGCTTCCTGACACTAATTATGGCTATCTACCAACTGGGCGAGCATGCGCCCGAGATTCACGCGTCCGCCTACGTCGCCGATTCGGCCAGCCTGATCGGCAAAGTGACGCTGGAGGCCAATACCTCGGTCTGGTCCGGCGTGACCATTCGCGGCGACAACGAGCGCATCACGATCGGCGCCAACAGTAACGTGCAGGAAGGCACGGTCATGCATACCGACATGGGCTATCCGCTTACCATCGGCAGCAATGTGACGGTCGGCCACCAGGCCATGCTGCACGGCTGCACGGTGGGCGATGGCTCGCTGATCGGCATCCAGGCCGTGATCCTCAATGGCGCCAGGATCGGCAAGGGTTGCCTGGTCGGCGCCGGTGCGCTGGTGACCGAAGGAAAAGAATTCCCTGACCACTCGCTCATCATCGGCGCACCGGCCAAGGCCGTGCGCACCCTGAGCGCGGAAGACATCGCGCGTCTCGAAGGCAGCGCCGCCAGCTATGTTGCACGCGCCCAGCTATTCAAGACGCAACTGAAAAAGATTGGATAAACAATGACTACAGACAATAACAGCGACACCCTGCAAAAATTCATCTTCGACAATGCCGCCGTGCGCGGCGAGTTCGTTGAAATCTCAAGCACCTGGCGCGAGATCCAGCAGCGCCACAACTACCCGCCGGCCGTCAGGACGGTGCTCGGCGAAATGGTGGCGGCGGCGGCCCTGCTGTCGGCCAACCTCAAGTTCAACGGCGCCATCGTCATGCAGATCCACGGCGACGGGCCGGTGCGCCTGCTGGTGGTCGAATGCGATTCCGACCTGCGCATGCGCGCCACCGCCAAGCTGGCGGAAGGCGTGACCGTGGCCGACGACGCCAGCCTGGGCGAGCTGCTCAACGCCGGCGGCAAGGCGCGCTTCGTCATCACGCTCGACCCGGCCGACAAGATGCCCGGCCAGCAGCCCTACCAGGGCATCGTGCCGCTCGACGGCGACGACATGGCGACCGTCATCGAAAACTACATGCTGCGCTCCGAGCAGCTCGACACGCGCCTGTGGCTGGCGGCCGACGACAGCGTCTCGCGCGGCCTGCTGCTGCAAAAGCTGCCGCGCCACAGCGGCAAGGATGACCAGATCAAGCAAGGCAGCGAAGCCGACGAACTGGAAACCTGGAACCGCGCCGTCATGCTCGCCTCGACCCTGAAGCAGGAAGAGCTGCTCTCGACCGATATCCAGACCCTGATGAACCGCCTGTTCTGGGAAGAGACGATCCGCGTATTCGAGCCGGCCCATCCCCAGTTCCACTGCAGCTGCACGCGCGAAAAAGTCGGCAACATGCTCAAGATGCTGGGCCGCGAGGAAGTCGACGGCGCCCTCGATGAACTGGGCCAGCTGGCGATCGACTGCGACTTCTGCGGCAAGCACTACTCGTTCGACAAGGTCGACTGCGCGCAGCTGTTCGTGGGCGACACGCCGGTCGAAGTGCTGCTTCCCGCCAGCGACGTGAAGCACTGACATGCGCGAGTCGCCACGCTCCGCCTTCCCGCATTTTCTGGCGATACCGACGCGCTGGATGGACAACGACGCCTACCAGCACGTCAACAACGTCGTCTACTACAGCTTTTTCGACACCGCCGTGAATCAGTTCCTGATCGCGCGCGGCGTGCTCGATATCCACGCCGACAGCGTGGTCGGGCTGGTGGTCGACACGGGCTGTTCGTACTTTAGTTCGATCGCCTTTCCGGACACGGTGCACGTGGGCGTGCGCGTGGCCAAGCTGGGTAACTCCAGCGTGCGCTACGAGCTGGCGCTGTACCGCAACGATGAAGCGCTGCCTGCGGCGGCCGGGCATTTCGTTCATGTGTACGTCGAGCGCGCGAGCAACCGTTCGGTACCCGTACCCGACGCCGTGCGCGCCGTGCTGGCCAGCATCGCCAGCGCGCCGCCGGCATAAGCCGGCATGCAGGCGGCATCGACCCACACCATGCGCACCCTCGCGCATGACGATGCCGGCGCCTTGCTGGCATTCGAACTGGCCAACCGCGCCTGGTTCGAGCGCAACGTCGAAGCGCGCGACCCGGCGTTCTATTCCCCGCACGGCGTGGCGCGCCACATCGCGCACTACCTGGAAGGCCATGCGGCCGGCACCTGGCATCCGTGCGTGCTTCTCGATGAGGAAGGCCGGATCGCCGGACGCGCCAATCTGAAGGACATCGACCGTTCCAAAGGTTCGGCTGAAGTGGGCTACCGCATCGCCCATGACCAGACCGGCAAGGGTCTGGCCACGTTCGCCCTGCAAAACCTGATCGCGCTGGCCCGCTCGACCTGGCAACTGAGGGAGCTGCGCGCCGAGATCACCCTCGCCAACCAGGGTTCGGCGGCGGTGCTGCGCAAATGCGGCTTCGTCCACGCGGGCGAGCTGCCGCGCCTGGCCATGATCGACAACGCCTGGGCCGACGGCGCCCGCTATCTGCTGGACCTGCGGCCGTCTTAGCGCGCTATTGCCCCAGCGCGTAATCGAGCGCGTAGAAGTGCTTGCCGTCGACCACCGTGAGCGCCAGTGTGCCGGTGATGCCGCTTAACTCCTCCGTGCCCGAATCGGGAACGATCGTGATGGCCGCCTGGCTCGTCCCGCCCTGCATCGTGCCCGCATGCTGCAGCACGAAGCTGCCCTTCCTGCCCCCCAGCGTACCGCTGACGCGTTCAATGGCGACGTAAGCGGCCGAACCTTTGGTGTCGCTCACCGCCGTGAGCATGGTGCCCTTGCCGGTGGCCGCCAGCGCGCCGCCATACTGCTTGTCGAGCGCCATGCGGGCGATGGCGGTACGGCCTTCCTTCTCGGGAGCGCCAGCGGGTATGATCGCTATCTCGAACGGCCCGCTGGCGCGCAGCATGGGCGGCGCGGCCGGCGACGGTTGTGCGGCAGCCGGTTGCAGGAAGGCGAGCAGGGAGAGCGCGACAGCGCTGAAGCGGAACAAGGACATGGCAGGCTTTCGATTCAAGAGTGGGCGGCGACGGCACAATGGCGCGCTCGCTGGAAGCTCCACACTAAGCGCAAGGACGAAAAACATCTTGGATAAACCCGACACCACGCCAGCGACGCCGAAAGGCGTCATCGATCCGCTCGGCATGGCGCGCCGCATCCGCCTGGCCACCTACCCGCCATCGGCGCCGCTGGCGCACTTTGTCGACTACTTCTGGATCGTCGAATGGAACATGGGCGAGCGCGCACCCGAAATCCAGCGTGTGCTGCCGTATCCGAATGCGCACCTGGTGTTCGAGCGCGGCCAGAGCGCCATTCACGGCGTGGTGCGCGGCGCGTTCGAGCGCAGCGTGGCGGGAGCGGGGCGCGTGCTCGGCGTGCGCTTCAAGCCGGGCGGACTGCGTCCATTCATCGCGCATCCGGTCTCGCGCCTGGCCGACCGCACCATGCCGTTCGACGAAGTCCTGCGCATGCCCACCGCCGCTGCCGAACAGCGCGTGCTGGACGGCGCCAGCGATGCCGACATGGTCGGCGCGGCCGAAGCGATGCTGCTCGCCGTGCTGCCGGCGTCAGACCCACGCGCGCTGCTCGCCGAACAAGCCGTCAACGCCGCCGCAGCCGTCGACGGACCGGCCAGCGTGGCCGCCCTGTGCGCACAGGTGGGAATCGAAGAACGCGCACTGCAAAGGCTGTTCAGTAATTATGTGGGGGTGTCGCCCAAGTGGGTGATCCAGCGCTACCGGCTGCAGGAAGCAAGCTGGCGCCTGGCCAGGCCGGCGCCGGCGGACCTGGCGGCGCTGGCCAGTGACCTCGGCTTTTTCGACCAGGCCCATTTCACGCGCGACTTCACCAGGCTGGTGGGCACGTCGCCGCTGGAATACTGGAAGTCGCAGCAGGCGCCGCGTCAGAGCGGCCCATAAAGCCTGCGCACGGCAGCCGCATCGGCGCCATCGGGGAGAAAATACTGCAGTTGCCAGCGCTGCGTGGCCTGCGCCTGTTTGCTGGTCGTGAGCACCCATGGCGGATACACGCGGATCGCGCGCTTGCCGCCCTGCCCCGCGCGCGCCACGATATCGCGTCTCGCCAGCACCGCCCTGGGAAAGACAAACTGCCCGAACTGGCCCCCCTCGCGGGTACTGACCACGAACAGGTCCACCGGGTCGGTCTCGTCGAACGGCTGGATCGGCCCGCTGCCGATGCGCTTCCACAGCGTGACGAACTGGCCAACCTTGGTCGGGGTGATTTTGGCGACGCGAAAGCGCACCTGCATGCCCTCGACCGCGAAACTGCTGGCCGCGTACTCGGCGCTTTCCGCCTCGTGCAGCGGCGCGCTCCAGGCCATGCCGTGCGTGTCGTACGCGCGCTGGAGCACGTGCAGGTCGGGATGGAAGGGGTTTTCTTTCAGTGTCATGGGATCAGGCAGCGCAGCTGTGGTGAAAGCGGCATTGTAGCCGCCCGCACGGGCTGCGCGCCTGGCGCCACGATCACTGGTTCAACAGCACCTGGGTGATCAGGCCCGTGGCGATTGCCACCAGCGCATAGTCGCCATTGGCCTGTACCCAGTGCGCGCCGCGCGGCGGCGCGCTCAGGCGGCGGCTGCGCCAGTCGCTGACCACGTAACTGCTGCCGCGGTACTGGTGATCGAGATACGCGCCGCGGCGGAAGTGGTGACGCCGGGATGGGCCATGATCGTAAGCCTGGTAGCCGCCGCGCGGGCTGTCGTAACGGTCGCCGCGGCGATCGTGGTGACGGTCGCGCTCATGGCGGTCGCTGCGCGCGTAACGGTCATTGCGTTCATAGTGCTCGCTGCGCTGGCCATGCTCGCCGCGGTAGTCGCGCGATTGAGCGAAGGCTGCGCTGCCGGTGCCCATGCAAACAGCCATGAGGGCGATGATGAGGGCTTTCTTGTGCATATGAACTCCTGTCGTAGATACTGCCTGCAGCAAGATGGACCGTCCGGAAAATGCCGCCTCTCCGGGGACCAGGGCGACTACTGCGTGTCGTCCATGTAGCCATTACACCCCGCTTTGCCTCTTGCAACCAGCATGGTCCGGTAAGAAGTGTTACCGGACGTGTCTGCGGGTGCCCCGATCGGGCCGATCGCGCCGCTCATCCCCGCATGGCACCGGTCGGCACCTTTTCCCGCCAATGGCCCCCGCTTCGCACAGAATGCGGTCATTCTCACCACCCCACCTGACGAAGGCACGACATGCAAAGCACCCTCCTGTTCTCACTGGCCCTGATGGCATCCACCAGCGCGGCGGCAGCCGCCGGCAGCGTGACCGAACCCCCGATGGTCGCCATCAAGGGCGGCACGTTTGCGATGGGCGGCACCATCCCGGGTACGAGCAAGGACTATCCGACCGACCAGCCGGTCCACGACGTGCGCGTGGCCAGCTTCCAGATGGCGAAGTACGAAGTCACCGTCGGCCAGTTCCGCCAGTTCGTCGAAGCGACCGGCCACAAGACGTCGAAAGAATGCTGGAAATTCGGCAGCACCGAATGGGGCATCGAAATGGCACCGGGCGCCTGGAATACGCCGGCCTACGCACCGGGCGACTACCATCCGGTCATGTGCGTCACCTGGAAGGACGCCACCGCCTACGCCGCATGGCTGTCGGCCCAAACCGGCAAGCCGTACCGCCTGCCGTCGGAAGCGGAATGGGAATACGCCGCGCGCGCCGGCAGCAAGACCGACTACCCGTTCGGCGACGACGCCAGCCAGGTGTGCCGCCATGCGAACATCCGCGATTTCTCGGGCAACAAGGCGATCGCCGCGCTCATCGGCCGCACCGGCAAGCCCGCCATCTGCGAAGACGGCGCCGCATTCACCACGGTGGTCGGCATGTACGAGCCCAACGCCTTCGGCCTGTACGACATGATCGGCAACGTGGGCGAGTACGTGGCCGATTGCGAGCACCTGAACTACGAAGGCGCACCGGCGGACGGTTCCGCATGGACCGCCGACTGCCACAAGCGCGATTCGCCCATGAAGATGCACCGGGGCGGCAGCTACGGGGCGCGCGACGCGCGCACGGCGGTGCGCGGGCATGCGGGCGATGAAAACCCGAGCAGCATCGGCGAAGGCTTCCGCCTTGCGCTGGGCGGGCCGGTGCTGCCCCAGGCGCCGGCGGTGGCGCGCTTCGAAGCGGAGTTGGCCACGGCGCGTGCAGCGGAACGCGAGCGGCGCAAGATGGCCAAATAAAGCCGGGCGTGCCGCCTTGCTAGAATGCGCTCTCCGATCATTCACTCGATAACCCGACCGCATGCCACTGCACTTCTTCCCGCGCGACCGCGACTTCTGGGCTTACCACTGCAGCGCCGTCGCGGTGGGCGTGATGGCCAGTACCGCCATCGCCGTCGCGTGGGGTTTCATGGTCAGGCTGCAGGTCTACTCCAGCCTGGCGTGGATTCCGTTCTACACGCTGGCGGTACTCGTGTTGCGCTGGCTGTACAAGCGGCGCGGCGGCGACTCCGTGCCGATCGCCAGGCTCATTGCCATCGTGGTGCTGTACAGCGCGGTGGCCGGCATGTTGATCGGCGCCTGCGTCACAGCCGCGGTCATGCCGCTGCACTTGGAAACCATCAGTGCCAAATACAAACGGCTCAAGGTCCCGGTGATCCCGTCCGAAATCATACTGAACAAGTTCATCGACGAAGCGCCCAAGAGCCAGCTGTTCGTGGCGGTGTGGGGCTTCATCTACATCAGCGTGAGCAGCAGCCGCCGCATCAAGAAGGCCGAAGTGTTCAACCTGCGCCTGCAAAACAACCTGAAGGAAGCGCAGTTGAGCAGCCTGTCGAACCAGCTCAACCCGCACTTCCTGTTCAATTCACTCAATAACATTCGCTTCATGATCCACGAAGATGCGCAGCGCGCCGACGCGATGATTACCTCGTTCTCCGACATCCTGCGCTATTCGCTCGAAAGCAGCCAGCACGAAAAAGTCAGCCTGCACCATGAAGTGGGCATCATCACCAAGTACCTTGCCATCGTCAAGACGCAGCTGGAAGAACGCCTGGCCTTTTCCCTTCACATCGCGCCCGGCCTGGACGACGCGCTGATGCCGCCGATGGTCTTGCAGATGCTGGTCGAGAACGCGGTCAAGCATGGCCTCGACCAGCTTCAGGGCGGCGGCACCTTGACCGTGAGCGCATCCCGGCAAGGCCAGTGCCTGCTGCTGGAGGTAGACAACGACGCCCCGAGCGCGCCGCTGCAGGCGCTCGGGTGCACCGGCATTGGCCTGCTCAATATCGGGCAGCGCCTGCACCTCCTGTACGGCGACCTGGCCGCGCTGAACACCACCCACGCGGGTGGCGTCTTCAAGGTCGGCATCACGCTGCCGCTGGAGCGGGCGGCATGAGGGTGATGGTGATCGAAGACTCGCGCCTGGCGCGCGAAGGGCTGGTGCGCATGCTCGGCCAGTTCGACGGGGTCGACGTGATCGGCCAGGCCGACCATCCGGCGACGGCGGCGCCGCTGATCGCCGAACTGCGGCCGGACGTGCTGTTCCTCGACATCCACATGCCTGGCGCGAGCGGATTCGACCTGCTCGAAATGCTCGACTACCTTCCGCGCATTGTCTTCACGACCGCCTATTCCGAATACGCCATCCGCTCGTTCGACTACAACACCGTCGACTACCTGCTCAAGCCAGTCAGCCACGAACGGCTGGCCACCGCGATCGCCAAGCTGGCCGCCGCCGACGCCGCGCCGGCAGCGGCGCCACGGCCGCCGCTGGACATCAACAGCAAGATTTTCGTGAAGGACGGCGAACGCTGCCACCTGGTGAGCCTGGAGACGATCCGGTATATCGAAAGCTGCAAGAACTACGTGCGCATCTTCTTCGGCAGCGAAAAAGCCTACGTCAAGAAATCGCTGAACAGCATCGAGGAGCGGCTGCCGGTCAAGTTCTTCTTCCGCGCCAACCGCCAGTGCATCATCAACCTGCAGGAGATCCGCGCCATCGAAGAATCGATCTCGCTCGGCTACGAAGTGACGATGAGCGACGGCAAAGTGCTCGACATCTCGCGCCGCAATGCCCAGCAATTGAAGGACCTGTTGAGTTTCTAACGACGGCAAGGTTGGCGGCCGGGACCCCGATCGGCCGGGTTGTCACGACAGACTCGCCAGCGCACCGGCCAGGGTCGGATGATTGAAGGCGAAACCGCTCGCCTGCAGCCTGGCGGGCGCCACGCGCTGGCCTTCGAGCAGCAGGTCGGCCTGTTCGCCCAGGGCCAGGCGCATCGGCCAGCCCGGTGTAGGCAGCCAGTACGGGCGCTTCAATACCTTGGCCGCCACCCGGTTGAAGCCCGCCTGCGGCAGGCTCTCCGGCGCGGTGAAGTTGTAGGCCCCGCCCTCCCCGCTGGTCCACAGATGGGCGATACCGGCGATGACGTCGTCCACATGAATCCACGACAGCCACTGGCGTCCGTCGCCGAGCGGACCGCCCATGCCCAGTTTGACCGGCAGCAGCATCATCGGCAGCGCACCCTGGGTGCCGAGCACCAAACCGAAACGCATGCACGCCACGCGCACGCCGTACGCCGCGGCGGTGCCGGCCGCTTCTTCCCACTCGCGGCACAGGTCCGACATGAACATCGGCTGCGGCGCATCGCTTTCTGTCAGTACGGTATCGTCACCGCGCGCCTGGATGCCGTAGTAACCGATGGCCGACGCCGACAGCATCAGCGCCGGCTTGTGATCGGCGGCCGCGATCCAGGACACCACCTTGCGCGTGAGGCCGATGCGGCTGACGCGCAAGGCCGCCTGGCGTGCTTCGCTCCAGCGCCAGCCGAGAATGCGCGCGCCCGCCAGATTGATGACCACATCGATGCGGCGCGCCGGGGGCAGCTGCGCCAGGTCGCTGACGCACTCCACCCGGCCGTCGAACAGCCAGGCCGCCGCGCGCGGCTGGCGCGACAGCAGCGTAACGCGATGGCCGTCGGCCAGCAGCGCGCGCACCAGCTTCTGGCCGATGAAGCCCGTGGCGCCGGTCACCAGCACCGCGCACCCGGTCGCGCCGAAGCGCAATGCGGGCCGCTGCGGCCGGGCCTCCTGGCGGTCGATGGCGCGCGCCGCGAACGCATCGCGCACGCCGGACAGCCCGACCCCCGCGCCGCACAGCAGCAGGAACGCGCTCAGGGCGCCATGCGGCTCCCACACCAGCGCGGTCGGCAGCGTCATGCTCTGCCCTGCGTTCAGGGCCAGCAGCGCGATGAAGGCGCCGCCATTGAGCGTCAGCACGGTATGCGTGACCCGTTCGGTGGCGGGCAGCAGGCGGGTCCGGTCCTCGACCACGAAATCCCACAAGGTCAGAGCGATCTCGACCGCGAACACCAGCAGCAGCGCCACCGCCCACAGGCCGTTGAAGCGCCAGCACGCCAGGCCGACATACATGGCGCAGTAAATCAGGGAGCGCAGCGCATGGATCCGCAATTCCAGACGCGCGCTCGCGCGGCCGGGCAAGGCCTCGGTCAATTCATGGTGATACAGGGTGTCGAAGGCGCCCAGGCAGCCCTGGACGGCCATCAACTGCAGCGCCAGCAAATGGGTATTCATGCACGTACCTCGCGAAACACGCCCGCCTGCGTGAAGGTTGTACCGAACAGCGCGTGGCGGATCTCGATACGGATATCGAATTGCGCGCTGTCGTTATTGCGGTGGCACAGATAGGTTTTACCCGGCGTGAACCAGGCCGGTATGGGAATGCGCACGCCCAGCACCTGCCAGAAGTAGCCATCGCTCTCGAAGTGCAGGTTCCCGTCGCGTACCGCCAGCACCAGCTTCATGCCCATGCCCATGCCGACGTATTCGAGCACCTCGCCGCGCGCGCTCTCCAGCATGTAGGACGTGAACTGCACCGGCTTGCGTCCGTTGAGGCGATAGATGCGCTGCTTGAAAATGGCCGCGCTGCCCTGTTTCGAATACACCTCGATATCGACCGGGAAGTCGGCATCGTTAAACGGCATCAGCGCGCCCTGGATCAGCGGCATGCTCAGGTAGCCCAGCACGCGGCCGACGCCTGAGCAGGTCAGTTCCGTCATGCGGCCCGTGTAGTGCAAGGGTTTACCGGGCATCGGGTTATGGTCGAAGCGTGCCTGGATGTCGGGATGGAGGCCGCGCCATGCGGGGCCGAGGATCTTCTTGAATAACTCGCCTTCGGACGCGATCATGTGCGCACCGCTTGCGCGCGGTCGACGCAGTAAAGGTACACCAGCGGCGGCAGCATCGTGGCCAGCGCGAAGGTATCGATCCAGATGTTATCCCAGCAGCCCGCGCGCAGCGACACCATCATGTCCTGCGGCGCCCATAGCAGCATGCCGGCGATCAGCGCGCCCCAGGCGAAGGCGCTGCGCTGGCGCTCGCCGATCCACGCCAGGGCGCCCATCCACAGGGCCGCGCTTTGCACGGTGGGGCCGAACAGCGAGATCCACCAGATTTGCTGCGCGTGGGCCGGCGCCGGCACGGTGGCGCCCCAGAACGCCGTTTCGATGCCGCGGTGGTAGCCGCTGAAGATGGCGGCGTCGGCGAACCATGGCAGCAGCATGCCGACCACCAGGTGGGTGGCGATGGCCGCGTACATCCAGCGGATGGCCCAGCGGCGCAGAAATGGAGAGTGCATACGTGCTTTCATCGTTTGAAGAAGGGATTGGGACGCTCGCACACACCGTCAAGGCAAGCCGGGGCGCGGTAACCGAGCACGCGCGACATCAGGTAGCGGTGGCGCGCGAACAGCCGGTACGACCAGCTGCACAGGGTGCGCAGGCCGGGCACGCGCAGCGGCAGCACGCGCCAGGCCTGGCCGGCCAGCGGGTAGGCGCGCAGCATGCTGTCGATCCCCACCAGCACGCGGCCGTCGCGCGTCCGGCTGTGCAGCTCGCGGTTCAGGGCGGCCATGTCGACGCCGAGGTGGGCCGGATCGAAGCCGGGAGCGGCGATATCGACAAACGCCAGACGCCCGGCTTTGTCCCAGTGCGCCAGCCTGGCCATGCCGGCGCGGCAGAACGGGCATTTGCCGTCGAAGTAGAGGGTCAGTTCGGCGCTGCTCATGACGCGTCCTTGTCGTCGGGGCCGAGAAGGCGCGCCACCTTGCCGCCCATTTTCAGGAAGCGCTGCAGGGTCGCGGGCGGCAGGTGCTTGTAATCGTCGTAGGTCGTGCCGAGCATGTCGAGGAAGGTCAGCACTTCGTTCATGCGCGCCAGCGACGCTGGTTCGAGCGCGCTATCGGTATCGCCCTCGATGGCGCATTCGCGCAGCACGGTCAGGGTCGGATCGATCTCGCGCCGTTTGCGCTCCTCGACGATGACGCGGAAGATCTCCCACACATCCTGAAGGGCGACGAAGTGATCGCGCCGGTCGCCCATCAGATGGGTGACGCGGATCAGGTTCCAGCTTTGCAGTTCCTTGAGGCTGTTGCTCACGTTCGAGCGCGCCACCGACAGCGCATCGGCGATCTCCTCGGCCGCCAGCGGACGGTTGGCCAGGAACAGCAGCGCATGAATCTGCGCAACGGTACGGTTGACGCCCCAGCGCGTGCCCATCTCGCCCCAGTGCAGGACGAATTTCTGTTCGGTCGGTCCCAATGCCATCATTTCTCCAATTTCGTTAATTTCTGTCGTTACAGAAATTAAATGCCGATTGGCGCCGCTTGTCAACCTTAATCAGAGAAACACGCGAATGACGGCCCAGGAATCTGGACAGAATCGGGCGAAACTGCCTATAAGCGGACGAGTGAACACCCTACAACCGGGGTCAGACCTCTGATTAGCAATTTTTGTATAGGCAGCGACGAGATTTGTCGCTAACCGGCGAGCCACGGCACCGCACTGTTGACGCGCGAGCCGTTTCGCCATAGCGGGAGCGATGCCTTCTCGGCCAATGGCAGGGCGATATTCGCTTGTTGCCGCGCAATTTTCCTGGAAAGTCTTACCCAGGCAGAAACTATTTCAAGTCAGAGCTCTGACCCGGTGTGGCGTAAGCATGCCAGAAACCAACTAATTTCGAATCAGAGGTCTGACCCCGGTGTTAGGAGCTTGCTTCAGGGGGTAGTCTTGGCGTCGGGCTTGGGAGGCGGCAGCGGGGTGGCCGATTCCTTGGGATGGCCGTTGGCGTCGAGGATCTGGATGAAGATCTCGTTTTTCTTGATCATGCCCAGCTCGAAACGCGCGCGCTCTTCCACCGCGCCCGTGCCATTGGTCAGGTCGTGGACTTCGGAGTCGAGCTTGGCGTTGCGCGCCTTCAGTTCCACTGTCTTGCGCTGCGCCAGGAGCACCTGGTTTTCCAGTTCGCCCACGCGCAGCCAGCCACCCTTGCCCAGCCAGAGCGGCAGTTGGATCAGGATCAGGAGGGTCGCGAGAACGAGCGTAATGAGGCGCATGACAGGGAGGATGCACCGGCCGCCACGCGGCCAGCCGGTGCGGTTCGGCTTACTTCAGGTTGTAGAAGGCGCTGCGGCCAGGGTAGCTGGCGATGTCGCCCAGGTCTTCTTCGATGCGCAGCAGCTGGTTGTACTTGGCCATGCGGTCCGAACGCGACATCGAGCCGGTCTTGATCTGCAGGGCATTGGTACCAACGGCGATGTCGGCGATCGTCGAGTCTTCGGTCTCGCCGGAACGGTGCGAGATGACGGCAGTATAACCGGCGCGCTTGGCCATTTCGATGGCGGCGAACGTTTCGGTCAGGGTGCCGATCTGGTTGATCTTGATCAGGATCGAGTTGGCGATGCCTTTCTCGATGCCTTCTTTCAGGATCTTGGTGTTGGTGACGTACAGGTCGTCGCCCACCAGCTGCACCTTCTTGCCCAGCGCTTCGGTCAGGATCTTCCAGCCATCCCAGTCGTTTTCCGCCATCGCGTCTTCGATCGAGATGATCGGGTACTTGTCGCACCAGGTCGCGAGCATGTTGGTGAATTCGGTCGCGGTCAGCTGCATGCCTTCGCCTTCAAGGTGGTATTTGCCATCCTTGTAGAATTCGGACGCGGCGCAATCGAGGCCCAGGCAGATCTGCGTGCCCGGCTCGTAGCCAGCCTGCTCGATCGCTTGCATGATCAGCTTGATGGCTTCTTCGTGGTTGGCCACGTTCGGCGCGAAACCGCCTTCGTCGCCGACCGAGGTCGCCAGCTTTTTCTCGTGCAGGATCTTTTTCAGCGTGTGGAAAATCTCGGCGCCGTAGCGGATCGCTTCCTTGAAGCTCGGTGCGCCGACCGGGATGATCATGAATTCCTGGATGTCCAGGTTGTTGTCGGCATGCGCGCCGCCGTTGATGACGTTCATCATCGGCACCGGCATCTGCATCGCGCCCGAACCGCCGAAGTAGCGGTACAGCGGCAGGCCGGCTTCTTCAGCGGCGGCCTTGGCCACGGCCATCGAGACGGCCAGCATGGCGTTGGCGCCCAGGCGGCTCTTGTTTTCGGTGCCGTCGAGGTCGATCAGGGTGCGGTCGAGGAACGCTTGTTCGTTCGCGTCCAGGCCCATGATGGCTTCGGAGATTTCGGTATTGATGTTTTCGCAGGCTTGCAGCACGCCCTTGCCGAAGTAACGGTTCTGGTCGCCGTCGCGCAGTTCGATCGCTTCGCGCGAACCGGTCGAGGCGCCCGATGGCACCGCCGCGCGGCCCATCACGCCCGACTCCAGAAGCACGTCGCATTCGACGGTCGGATTGCCGCGCGAATCGATAATTTCGCGGCCGATAATGTCAACGATAGCACTCATATTTCAATCTCCAAAGGGTAAGAAAAAGGTGGGCGGACCGCGAACGGTCCGCCTGCATCTGTCAGGGCGATCGGGACGGCGGCAAGTGCCGCACTACGCAAACTTACGCAAAGCTCGATTCGAGGAAGCCGGCTTTCTTGACCACGCGGTCGAGCTCGACGAGAGTCGTGAGCAGTTCCTTCATGCGTCCGAGCGGCACGGCGTTCGGACCGTCCGAGAGCGCCTGGGCGGGGTTCGGGTGCGTTTCCATGAACAGGCCGGCGATACCGGCTGCCACGGCTGCGCGCGAGAGCACGGGAATGTGCTCGCGCTGGCCACCGGATGTGGTGCCCTGTCCGCCCGGCAGTTGTACCGAGTGGGTCGCGTCGAACACGACCGGGCAGTTCGATTCGCGCATGATCGCCAGCGAGCGCATGTCGGATACGAGGTTGTTGTAGCCGAACGAGGCACCGCGCTCGCAGGCCATGAAGTTGTCTTCATTGAGGCCGGCGTCGCGCGCGGCCTGGCGCGCCTTGTCGATCACGTTCTTCATGTCGCCGGGCGCGAGGAACTGGCCCTTCTTGATGTTGACCGGTTTGCCCGACTGGGCGCAGGCGATGATGAAGTCGGTCTGGCGGCACAGGAAGGCGGGCGTTTGCAGCACGTCGACCACGCTCGAGACGGCGGCGATTTCTTCGATCGTGTGGATGTCGGTCAGGACCGGCACGCCGATTTCGCGGCGCACGTCGGCCAGGATCTCGAGGCCCTTGTCCATGCCGGGACCGCGAAACGAGGTGCCCGAGGAGCGGTTGGCCTTGTCGAAGGACGACTTGTAGATGAACGGGATACCCAGCGCCGAGGTGATTTCCTTGAGCGTGCCGGCGGTGTCCATCGCCATCTGGCGCGATTCGATCACGCAGGTGCCGGCGATGAGAAAGATCGGGTGCTCGAGGCCGACGTCAAAACCGCAAAGCTTCATGCTGCATCTCCTGTGGGTGCGCCCGCCGCGGCCTGGCCGTTGGCCGCCTTGTGCGCCAGCGCTGCCTTGATGAACGACGTAAACAACGGGTGACCGGTGCGCGGGGTCGACTTGAACTCGGGATGGTACTGCACGCCCATGTACCACGGGTGCGCGTTCTCTCCGGTGCGCGGCAGTTCCATGATCTCGCACAAGTCTTCGGTCGGGGTGCGCGCCGACACGATCATGCCTGCCGCTTCGACCCGCGCCAGGTAGTGATTGTTCGCCTCATACCGGTGACGATGGCGTTCGGTGACCACGCTGCCGTAGATTTCGGCAGCCAGGGTGCCCGGATTGACCGCGCAGGTTTGCGCGCCCAGGCGCATGGTGCCGCCCAGGTCGGATTTTTCGTCGCGCTTTTCGACCTTGCCGTCATGGTTTTGCCACTCGTTGATGAGGGCCACGACCGGCTGGTCGGTGTCGGTGTCGAATTCGGTCGAGTTGGCGTTGGTCAGGCCCGCCTTGTGGCGCGCGTATTCGATCAGGGCCACTTGCATGCCCAGGCAAATGCCCAGGTAAGGAATCTGCTTTTCGCGGGCGTAGCGCGCCGCCATGATCTTGCCTTCCACGCCGCGCTTGCCGAAGCCGCCCGGCACCAGGATCGCATCGTACTTGGCCAGGTGGTCGCAACCCTTGGTTTCGATGTCTTCCGAGTCCAGGTATTCGATATTGACCCGGCTTTCGGTGTGGATGCCGGCGTGGCGCAGCGCTTCGGTGAGCGACTTGTACGATTCGGTCAGGTCGACGTACTTGCCGACCATGCCGATGGTGACCGACGCTTTCGGGTTTTCCAGCGCGTAGATCAGCTTGGTCCACATCGACAGGTCGGCCGGCGGCGCTTCCAGGCCGAGCGCTTCGAGGATGATGGCGTCGAGGCCCTGGTCGTGCAGCATCTGCGGCACCTTGTAGATGGTGTCGGCGTCCCACACGGAGATGACGGCCTGCTCTTCGACGTTCGAGAACAGCGAGATCTTGGCGCGTTCGTCGTCCGGAATCGGGCGGTCGGCGCGGCACAGCAGCGCGGTCGGGGTGATGCCGATTTCACGCAGCTTTTGCACGCTGTGCTGGGTCGGTTTGGTTTTCAGTTCGCCCGCCGAGGCGATGTACGGCACCAGCGTCAGGTGCACGAAGGCGGCCGACTTGCGGCCGGCGCGCAGCGACAGCTGGCGCGCCGCTTCCAGGAACGGCAGCGATTCGATGTCGCCCACGGTGCCGCCGATTTCAACCAGCGCCACGTCCACGCCTTCGGCGCCGCGATAGATGTAATCCTGGATCTCGTTGGTGATGTGCGGGATCACCTGCACGGTCTTGCCGAGGTATTCGCCGCGCCGTTCCTTGCGGATCACCGATTCGTAGATCTGGCCGGTGGTGAAGTTGTTCACCTTGCGCATGCGGGTGCTGATGAAGCGTTCGTAGTGACCCAGATCGAGATCGGTTTCGGCGCCGTCGTCGGTGACGAAAACTTCGCCATGCTGCATCGGGCTCATCGTGCCGGGATCGACGTTGATGTACGGGTCGAGCTTGAGCATGGTGACTTTAAGGCCGCGCGATTCGAGGATCGCGGCGAGAGAGGCGGCGGCAATCCCTTTTCCAAGGGAAGACACAACGCCACCGGTGACGAAGACAAATTTGGTCATTGCAGATGGTGCCGAACGGCACGTGCGGGAAATTGAAATTATACCTTAAACCGGCCAATGCTTCCGCAAAACAAGGTAAAAAACACCAACAACGGCGGGCCGGGCGGCTACGCCGGGGATGGCGCATTGATCAATTTGAAAGATTGCAAATTGTCTATTCCGTGTGCGCCAGCGAACAGACATGATCTTGCTCAAGCCTCAGGATTGAACTTTTACCACAGGAGGTCAAAATGTCCTACGAAGAACGCGATGCTTATGGCATGTATGTCGACAAGGGCTCGAAAGGCCCGGGTCCAGAACTGATGGGTGCGGATACCCTGATCGGTGACCACGTGCACAATCTCAAGAATGAGCATCTGGGTGAAATCAAGGAAATCATGCTCGACATGCGCACCGGTAAGATTGCATATGCAGTCATGTCGAGTGGCGGCGTGCTGACCATTGGCGAAAGGCTGTTCGCCGTGCCTTGGGAAGCATTGACTCTCGACACCGCCAACAAGCGCTTTACGCTCGACATCGAGAAAGAGCGCATCGACAACGCGCCAGGTTTCGATACCGATCACTGGCCGGACATGGCCAACCAGCAATGGTCGAGCCAGATTCACAGCTATTACGGCACCAGCGCGCATTAATACGGCACCAGCGCGCATTAAGTTGCGCGAGGCAGGGGCGGACGTGGGACGTCGGCAGACGCTGACTTTCCGCAGATGCTGACGTTCGGCAAGCGCTGATCCTGTCGCAGCCCTCAAAACCGTCATTCCCGCGCAGGCGGGAATGACGGTTTTGCAGTTAACGGTTCTTAGACGAGCCAGCAAATCGAGGTCTCAAATCGAAGGTCTGACCTCGGTTAAGAAATCTTTCGAATCGGAGGTCTGACCCCGGTTAGGAAATATTTCGAATGGGAACTAGCAGAAGTCGCGGCTGCTGGTGTCGAGGCGGCCCATCAAGTGGCTCATGTCGACCAGGCGCTTGGCCACCAGATGCCGCACTTCGCCTTCCCTCTGCCACACGCCGTACACGCCCAGCAAGCTCGCTCCCAGCACTTCGCGCCGCTGTTGTTCCACCAGGGTCGGCCAGACGATCACGTTCACGTTGCCGGTCTCGTCTTCGATGGTGACGAACAGCACGCCCTTGGCCGTCGCCGGTCGCTGCCTTACCGTGACGATGCCGCAGGCGCGCGCCAGTTGCCCTTGCTTGAAGTCGTTGAGCTGCGCTGCCGGTAAAAAACGCTGGTCAAGCAGGCGCGCGCGCAGCAGCGCCAGCGGGTGCCGCCCCAGGGTCAATCCCTGTGCGCGGTAGTCGCCCACAATCTCTTCGCCTTCGCTCGGGGCATGCAGCAGCGGCACGTCTTCCTCGGGCGTGGTGGGGCGCAGCAAGTCCTTGTCGGGCACCGCGCCCACCGCTTGCCACAGCGCCTGGCGCCGGTTGCCGGCCAGCCCATGCAGGGCGTTGGCGCCGGCCAGCACCTGCAGGTCGTGCCGGTCCAGAGCGGCCCGGCGCGCGAGGTCGGCCACGCTGTCGAAAGCGCGCACGGCGCGCGCGTCTTCGATGCGCGCCGCCGACTCGGGACGCATGCCGCGCTGCAGCGACAGTCCCAGCCGCACCGCCGGCTGCGCGCCCTCCCCCGCTTCCAGGCTGCAATCCCAGCCGCTGATGGCCACGTCCACCGCGCGCACCTCGATGCCGTGGCGGCGCGCGTCCTGCACCAGTTGCGAGGGGCTGTAGAAACCCATCGGCTGGCTGTTGAGCAAGGCGCACAGGAAGGCGGCCGGTTCGTGGCACTTGAGCCAGGAACTGGCGTAGGCCAGCAAGGCAAAACTGGCGGCGTGCGATTCGGGAAAGCCGTATTCGCCGAAGCCCTTGATCTGGTTGAAGATCGATTCGGCAAAATCGCGGGTGTAGCCGCGCCCCAGCATGCCGTTGATGATCTTGTCGTAGTATTTTTCCAGCCCGCCCTTGCGCTTCCAGGCGGCCATGGCGCGCCGCAGCTGGTCGGCCTCGCCGGCGCTGAAGCCGGCGGCAATCATCGCCACCTGCATCACCTGTTCCTGGAAGATCGGCACGCCCAGGGTGCGTTCCAGCGCCTGCTTCAGTTCTTCCTTCGGGTACACGGGCTTTTCCAGATTCTGGCGCCGGCGCAGGTAAGGATGGACCATGCCGCCCTGGATCGGCCCGGGCCGCACCACGGCCACTTCGACCACCAGGTCGTAAAAGGTGCGCGGCAGCATGCGCGGTAGCATGCTCATCTGCGCGCGCGATTCGATCTGGAATACGCCCACCGTGTCGGCCGCGCAAATCATGTCGTAGGTGGCGCTGTCTTCGGCGGGGATGTCCTGCATCGAAAACACCGTGCCGCGCAGTTCGCCCACCAGGTCGAACGCGCGCCGCAGCACCGAGAGCATGCCGAGCGCCAGCACATCAACCTTCAATAAACCCAGTTCTTCGAGGTCGTCCTTGTCCCACTGGATCACGCTGCGCTCGGGCATGGTGGCGTTTTCGATCGGCACCAGGCGCGAGAGCTTGCCGGCGGCGATCACGAAGCCGCCCGGGTGCTGCGACAAGTGGCGCGGAAAGCCAAGCAGGCGCTGGGCCAGGGTGGCCCATTGCTGGGCCAGCGGGGAATCGGGGTCGAGCCCGCATTCGGCCAGGCGCTTGACGAGGTCGTCCTTGCTGTCGAACCAGTGGTGGGTCTTGGCGACCTTGTCGACGATGGCCAGGTCGACGCCGAGCGCCTTGCCGCTGTCGCGCAGGGCGCTCTTGGGGCGGTAGCTGATCACCACGGCGGCCAGGGCGGCGCGCGCGCGTCCGTATTTGTTGTAGATGTACTGGATGACTTCTTCGCGCCGCTGGTGCTCGAAGTCGACGTCGATGTCGGGCGGTTCGTCGCGTTCCCTGGAAATGAAGCGCCCGAACAGCAGGTTGCCGCGCGCGGGGTCGACTTCGGTGATGCCGAGGCAATAGCACACGGCCGAATTGGCGGCCGAGCCGCGCCCCTGGCACAAGATCCCGATCGAGCGCGCATGGCGCACGATGTCGTACACGGTCAGAAAGTAGGGTTCGTAGCGCAGTTCGCCGATCAGCTGGAGTTCGATTTCGAGCTGTTCCTGCACTTTTGCCGGTATCCCGAGCGGAAAGCGATGGTGCGCGCCGATATAGGTTTCGGCGCGCAGGTAGGCGGACGCCGTCTGCCCGGGCGGCACCAGTTCGTCCGGGTATTCGTAGCGCAGCTGGTCGAGCGAAAAGGTGCACAGGCGCGCGATGCGCAGCGTTTCAGCCAGGGCGTCGGGACTGTACAGATTGGCCAGGCGCAGGCGCGCGCGCAGGTGCTGTTCGGCATTTTGCGCCAGCGCATAGCCGCACTCGGCCACGGGAGTGTTGAGGCGGATCGCGCACAGGGTGTCGTGCAGGGGCTTGCGCGAGCGCACGTGCATGCAGACGTGGCCCAGCGCCACCACGGCCAGGCCGTGCTGCCAGGCGACTTCCTCGACCGTGGCGCGATGGGCTTCGTCGAAGGCGCGGTGCAGCAAGGTCAAGCCCAGCCAGGCGCGCTGCGGAAAGGTGGCGGCCATCCAGGCGGCCTGGGCGTGCAGGCGGTCGAGGTCGGCCGCGTCGTGGCCGGGATAGGCGGGCAGCAGGATCGCCAGGCAGTCGGGCATGCCGGCCAGGTGGGCTTGCGCCGCGGCGGGCGACGCCAGGTCGGCGGGCGTGAGCAGATAAGTACCTTTGGCCGTGCGCGTGCGCGCCAGGGTGATCAGTTCGGCCAGGTTGCCGTAGCCGTTGCGGTTCGTGGCCAGCAAGATCAGCGACAGGGCCGCGCTGCCGTCGTCATGGCGCAGGTGGAAGTGGGCGCCGATGATCAGGGGCAGCGCCGCCTTTTTGGCTTCGGCGTGGGCCCGCACCACTCCCGCCAGCGAACATTCGTCGGTGATGGCCAGCGCCGCGTAGCCGAGCTGGACGGCGCGGGCCACCAGTTCCTCGGCGTGCGAGGCGCCGTGCAGGAAGGTAAAGTTGCTCAAACAATACAACTCGGCGTAGTCGGGCAGGCTCGGGGCGGGGGCGGCGGTACTCATGCGAAAAGATTACAATCAAATGTATTGAGGAAACTACTGTATGGAAACACAGTATACCTCCCTTCATTTTCTTACCAATTGGGAATAACTATGCAGGTGCATACGGTGCGCTGTTTTGGTGCACTGCCAGGCCACGGCAATGTGGCGCTGGTGATTGAAGAGGGGCCGGCCACGCCCGAGGCGCGCCAGGCGTTTGCGCGGGCCCAGCCGCATCCGGCCTGCGTGTTTCTCGACCCAGGATTACAGCGATACTGGTTCGCCGACTATTACTATCCGCACGCCAGGAGTCCCCTGTGCCTGCACGCCACCCTGGGCGCGGCGCAGGTGCTGTTCGCCCGCGCCGGGCCGGCGGCGCAGGACATCGTGCTGGCCACGGCAATGCGCGGGCAGCCCTTGCGCCTGTGCCGGCAGGGGGAGGATGTTTTCGTCGCGCTGCAGCCCCAGAGCGTGCCCGAGCTCGCTGTCGATGGCGCGCTGGCCGCCTGGCT
The DNA here is from genome assembly GCF_030846495.1 of Massilia scottii. NCBI lineage: Bacteria > Pseudomonadati > Pseudomonadota > Betaproteobacteria > Burkholderiales > Oxalobacteraceae > Massilia > Massilia scottii. The sequence goes on from NZ_JAVCWM010000019.1 coordinate 100,758, forward strand.
GCTGGACCAGCCTGAATTGAGGCTGGCGGCAGCGCCCGTGCTGGCCTCGGTCGGCAGTCCCAAGCTGCTGCTCGAAGTGCCTGAGCGCGCCACCCTGCACGCCTTGCGCCCTCCCCTCGATCGCATCGCCGGCTGGGGCCGCGCGCATGGCGTGAGCGGCTGCTATGTGGTGTGCCGCATCGGCGACGACACCTATGAAGGACGCAACTTCAACCACCTCGATCCGGCCATGGAAGACCGCGCCACGGGGGTGGCGGCCGGCGCCCTGACGGCCCACCTCGGGCGCGCCATCGCCCTGCACCAGGGTGGTGCACTGGGTGCGCCCTGCCTGATCCGCACCCGGGTGGAGGATGGCGCGATTCTGGTGGGCGGACGGGCCGAGGCCGTGCCCGCCAATTGACAACGTTGTCATTGCACCACACCGCGCTGGACTGGTGCGGCGAAAATTGCATTAGAATCATTCACCTTTCGATAATAAAACCCGGAGACTGTCGCGTGTTCACCCCCACCACTTTACGTAGGTCCGTCTTGCTCGCTTTGTACGGCAGTGCTGCTCTTGCCGTGTACGCCCCCGCCAGCTTCGCCCAGTCGGGCCAGCAAGCCACCAAGGAAGAAGTCATCCCCAGCGTCAGCGTGGTCGGTTCGCGCCGCGTCTCGGCCACCTCCGCCACCGATACGGCGGTCCCGGTCGACCTGATTCCGATGACCCGCATGGCCGAGCAAGGCGGCCAGTTCGACCTGGCCCAGACCCTGACCTATATCTCGCCCTCGTTCAATTCCACGCGCCAGAGCGGAGCCGATGGCGCCGACCTGGTCGATTCGGCCGCCCTGCGCGGCTTGGGTTCCGACCAGACCCTGGTGTTGATGAACGGCAAACGCCGTCACAGCACCTCGCTGGTGAACATCTTCGGGGCCCGCAACCGCGGCAATACCGGCACCGACATGAATGCGATTCCGCTCTTGGCGGTGAAAAACATCCAGGTGCTGCGCGATGGCGCCGCCGCCCAGTACGGCTCCGACGCGATCGCCGGGGTCATCAATATCGAACTGAAACGCTCGCTCGGCTGCGAAACCGTGTTCGGCGCGGGCCAGTATTCGGCTGGCGACGGCGAGAATATCCTGGCGTCGGCCTACTGCGGCGTGGCCGTGGCCGGCGGCGTGGTCGGCATCACGGGCGAGTATCTCGACCGCGACCGCTCGAACCGGGCCGAAGCGGGCAGCCTGCGCACCATCGGCGACAGCAAGGTCCAGAACCAGACCCTGTACCTGAACGGCGACATTCCCCTGGTCGACGGCAAGCTGTACTTCACGGCCGGCACCCAGAAGCGCGACGCTTCCTCGGCCGCCTTCGGCCGCGGTGCCGACCAGATTCCGACGCGCAATGCGCAAGCCATGTACCCGAACGGCTTCGCCCCATTCATCAATGCCGACATCGACGACCATTACGGCACCATCGGCTATCGCGCCAAGCTGGGCGAGTGGAATGCGGACTTTTCGCAGACCTACGGCTACAACAAGATGCATTACAACATCAGCAATACGCTCAATGCCTCGATCGCCAACCTCGACCTGATCAAGGGCGGCAAGGGCGTGTCGGCCTCGCAGTTCGACGCCGGCGGTTTCGCGGCCACGCAGCTGACCACCAATGCCGACGCCAGCCGCTTCTATCCGAACATCCTGAGCGGCATGAACCTGGCGTTCGGCGCCGAGTTCCGCAAGGAAAACTACGAAATCTTCGCCGGCGAAGCCGGTTCCTACAACGATGCCGACGGTCCCGGCTTCGGGGGCGACCCGGGCAGCCAGGGCTTCCCGGGCTTCCGCCCGGCCGACGCGACCGACCGCAGCCGCCACAGCGTGGCCGCCTACATCGATGTCGAGACCGATATCACCGAGCGCCTGAAAGTGCTGTCGGCCGTGCGCTACGAAAAGTTCAGCGACTTCGGCAACAGCGTGACCGGCAAGCTGGCCGCCGCCTACAAGATCAGCGATGCGGTGCTGATGCGCGGTTCGGCCAGCACGGGTTTCCGCGCGCCATCGCTGCAGCAAGGCTACTTCTCGTCGACGTTTACCGAGTTCGTCAACGGCAATCCGGTCGATTCGGTGTTCGCGCCGAATGGCGGCAACGTGGCCAATGCGATCGGAATTCCGAAGCTGAAGGAAGAAAAATCGGTCAGCTTCACGCTGGGCGGCACCTGGACGCCAACCCCGACCACCTCGGTCACGGCCGACCTGTACCGCATCGCCATCGATGACCGCATCGTGTTTTCCGGCCGTTTCGACGCCGATAACTACGCCCCGATCGTGCCGCTGCTGAGCACCCTGGGCGTGGGCGCGGCCCAGTTCTTCGTCAATTCGATCGATACCAAGACGCAGGGCCTGGACCTGACCGTGTCGAACCGCAGCGAAGTGGCGGGCGGCAAGCTCAATACCTTCCTGGCCATGAACATCAGCAAGACCGAAGTGACGGGCGTGAATGCGCCGGCCGCGTTCAAGGGCTATGAAGACGTGCTGCTGTCCGAGCGCGAGCGCCTGTTCCTGGAACAGGGCGGACCGCGGCGCAAGGCGACCCTGGGCTTCGAGTATTTGCTGGGCAAGGTCGGCACCGATTTCAAGGTGATCCACTTCGGCAAGCAAACCCTCGGTACCTGGTCCGGCGCTCCGACCCCGAACCAGGTGTACAAGGCCAAGACCTCGGCCGACCTGAGTTTTACGTATAATTTCAGCGAGAAGACCAAGCTGACCCTGGGCGGCGCGAACATTTTCGGTGTCAAGCCGACCGAGCAGAATCCGGACGAGACCGACAATGGCTTCAAGTACGAGTCGGTCCAGTTCGGCATGAATGGCGCCTCGTACTTTGCCCGCCTGTGGCATAAGTTTTAAGCGAAGCGCTAGCTAGGCAGGCAGCTATCCAGGTAGCTGTATAGGTAGCTACGTGGCAAGGGGCAGACATGGTCTGCCCTTTTGCATTATTGTGTCGGCTGGCCCCTTGGTGGGCAGCCCTGTGACTGTTGAAAAGGATGAAGAATGAAACCAACTTACGCGCTGGCCTTGGCCGCGCTGCTCGCCTGCGTGCCGCTCACGCGTGCAGGCGCAGCGGCTCCCGCCGCTCCTGCCGCTCCGGCCGCCTCGGTACCGGTGACGGCGCCCGATGCGGCCCGGGTGCAGGCCGTGCAAGCCATGCTCGCTGCCATGCAGTCGGAAAAAATGATGCGCTCGGTGGCCGGTGCGAGCCGCTATGCGAATGAAGAGCAGCGCGCCAGCGTGTTCGCCAAGCTCGACAAGGTGCCGCCGCAGCAGATTTATCAGCGTCTGGCGACGCCCGTGGCGCGCGTGATCGGGGTGGAGACGGCCAATGAATTGACGGCATTTTATGCGTCGGATTACGGCAAGCGCTTGTTGCAGCAGACGTATAACAGCCGGGCCAGCATGTTCCCGCCGGAACCGCCGGTGCCGAATGCGGCCGAAAAGAAAATGCTCAAGCGGCCCGCGCTGGTGCAGGCGCGCAAGGAGCTGGCCGGTGCCGACGCGACCATCCGGCATGAGGCGTTTGTGTTGTTGCAGGCGATTATTAAGAAGTAAGCCTTGGCTCCGTGCCGTCGTTCCTGGCAGTGCCAGGAACGACGGTTTTAAGGTTGGAGGTCTGACCCCGGTTAGCCCGCGTCGGCCTTGCTCCCCGCCGGGAAATCGATGCGCACGCTCAGGCCGCCCAGTTTGGCCGATTCGCCCAAACTCAGCCTCGCCCCGTGGCGCTCGGCGATCGCCTTGATGATCGCCAGCCCCAGCCCGCTGCCGCTGGCCTCGCTGCCGGCGATGCGGTAGAAACGGTTGAACACCCGCTCCCTTTCCTCCGCCGGAATGCCCGGTCCGCTGTCTTCCACCACCAGGCTGGCGAGCTTGCCCTCGCCGCTCACGCTGATATCGACCGTGCCGCCGGCCGGGGTATATTTCAAGGCGTTATCGACCAGGTTGCGCAGCATGATCATGAGCGCGTCCGGCTGGCCCGCCACCTGCACCGCATCGGCGCGCGTGAGCCCCAGGTCGATGCCGCGCGTCTGCGCCGCGCCCGCCAGGTCGGACAGCGCGCGCCGGGCCAGTTCGGCCAGGTCGACCGCCTGCGTCCTGACCCCGCTGGCCGCGCTCGCTTCCTGGCGCGCCAGCACCAGCAATTGCTCGACCAGCCGGGTGGCGCGCTCGATGCCGGCCGTCAGGCGTCCGATGGCCACCCCGCGCGCTTCCGGACTGTCGGCCCGCTCCAGGCTCAGCGCCTGCAGTTTCAGCGCTTGCAGCGGCGTGCGCAGTTCGTGCGCGGCGTCGGCCACGAAATGCTGCTGGGCGTCGAACGCGGTTTTCACGCGCCCGAACAAGAGGTTCAATTCCTGCACCAGCGGCAACACTTCGTCCGGCAGATCGGCTTCCGACACGGGCGAGAGATCGTCGGCCTGGCGCGCCGCCACCTGGGCGCGCACGCGCGCCACCGGTTGCAGCGAGCCGCTCACCACCCACCACACGACCAGCATCAGGATCGGCATCATCACCGCGATCGGCCCGACCGTGCGCAGCGCCAGGTTGCCGGCCATGTTGCGCCGCACCGCCATGTCCTGGGCGATCTGCAGGGTCTGGGTACTGGTTTGCACCGAAAACACGCGGTAGGTGGTGTTGTTGGCCTTGATATTGGAAAAGCCCAGCACCGCGTGCTGCGGCAGGCGCGCGCGCGATACCGTGCGGAATACCTGCACCCCGTCCGGGGTCCAGACCTGCACCATCAGATCGTTGTTTTCGGCGTCCGCTTCGACATTGGCCGCCGCTTCGGTATTGGCCAGCGGCGTGCTGGAACGCAGCGATAGCGCCATCTGCTGCATGTGGTAATCGAAAATCTGGTCGGCGTCGGACAGGGCCGTGCGGTACGCGATCGAGGCTTGGGCAACGGCGGCAATACTGATGGCCGCGAGCAAAAACCACAACAGGCGACCGCGCAGCGAGTGCGCCAGATTCATAGCTTGGGCACCATGTAGCCGACCCCGCGCACGTTCTGGATCAGTTCGCTGCCGAGCTTCTTGCGCAAGCCGTGGATGTAGACTTCCACGGCATTGCTGCTCACTTCATCGCGCCAGCTGTACAGCTTTTCTTCCAGCTGGGCGCGCGAGAGCACCACCCCGGGACGGGCGATCAGCGCTTCGAGCACCGCCCATTCGCGCGCCGACAGGGTCACGGCGGCGCCGTCGACCAGCACTTCGCGGGTGGCGGGGTTGATGCTGATGGCATTGTATTCAAAGATCGGTTCGCCGCGCCCGGCGGCACGCCGCAGCAAGGCGCGGATGCGCGCCAGCAGCTCGTCGAGGTCGTAGGGTTTGAGCACGTAGTCGTCGGCCCCGGCGTCGAGCCCGGCAATGCGCTGTTCAACCGCGTCGCGCGCGGTCGCCACCAGCACCGGGGTACGGTCCTTGCGCGTGCGCATGGAGCGCAGCACTTCCAGGCCATCCTTGCGCGGCAGCCCCAGATCGAGCAGGACCAGGTCGTAGCTTTGCGACTGGCGCAAGGCCGTGTCGGCCATTTCGCCATCCTTGACCCAGTCCACCGCGTAGTGCTCGGCCCTGAGCAGGTCGAGCACCACTTCGCCGATCATCGTATCGTCTTCCACCAGCAGCAGCCGCATCACTTCCTTCTTTCTCGAACCGGCGGGCGGAACAGGGCACGATTACCCGATCCGCACCGGAATGAAGATTCTGTCATTACCGCGCTGAATCAGCAAGGCCACCGACTTGCTGGCCTTGCCCACCACATCGCGCACCTGCTCGACCGAATTGACGGTGCGGCCATTGACGGACAGTAAAACGTCGCCCGGCTGCACCCCGGCATTGGAGGCGGCGCCAGCCGCATCCTCGATCACCAGGCCCGCGCTAATGCCGGACTGGCGCTTCTCGTTGGGGTCGAGCGGACGCAGGGCCAGGCCCAGTTTCGCGCTCTGGTCGGCGCCGGCGGCCGGTTCGCGCTCGTCCTGCGCTATCTTGTCGCTGGCATTGGCCAGGCGCGCATCGATGCGCACGATCTTGCCGTCGCGCCAGACGTCGAGGGTGACCTTGTCGCCCGGCTGTGCCACGCTGAGCATGGCCGGCAAGTCGCCCGAGGCGATGATCGGCTGGCCGTTCAGCTTGCGGATGATGTCGCCCGACTTGAGGCCCGCCTTGTCGGCCGCGCCGCCTTTTTCCACGTTCGACACCAGCGCGCCTTCGGGCGAATCGAGCTTGAAGGAATCGGCGAAGCCCTGGTTCACTTCCTGGATCGCTATGCCGAGCTTGGCATGCTGCACCTTGCCGGTGGAAACGATCTGATCCTTGATGCGGTATGCCACATCGATCGGAATGGCGAACGACAAGCCCATGTAGCCGCCGGTCTGGCTGTAGATCTGCGAATTGATGCCGACCACTTCCCCCTTGGTGTTGAACAGGGGGCCGCCCGAGTTGCCGGGGTTGACCGCCACGTCGGTCTGGATGAAGGGCACATAGCTGTCGTCGGGCAGCGAGCGGCCCTTGGCGCTGACCACGCCGGCCGTGACCGAGCTGTCCAGGCCGAAAGGCGAACCGATCGCCAGCACCCATTCACCGACCTTGAGATCGCTTGATTTGCCGATTGGCACGACCGGCAGGTTCTTGGCGTCGATCTTGAGCACGGCCACATCGGTCTTGGGGTCCGAGCCGAGCACCTTGGCGCGGTATTCGCGCCGGTCCTGCAGCTTGACCGTGACTTCCTTGGCGTCGCGCACCACGTGCGCGTTGGTCAGGATGACACCGTCCGGGCTGATAATGAACCCGGAACCGGCGCCAAAAACGGGCGTGTCGCGTTGTTGTCCACGAGGCATCTGCGGCCCCTGGAAGCGACGGAAAAATTCGAAAAACGGATCGTTCTCGTCAAACTGCGGAGGAACGCGGCCGCGCTGCTGGCCCATGGCCGTCTTGGTGCTGCCCATCACGCGGATATTGACAACGGCCGGGCCGTTGCGCGAGACCAGCGCGGTGAAATCGGGCAGCACGACGCCGGCCGCGACTGGCGCGGGAGCGCCTGGATTGACGGGCGTGGTCGGCGCGGCGGACGCGGCTGGTGCTGCCGAAGCGACAAGCGGCGCCGCAGGCGCGTTGGCGGCGGCGGCCGAGGCGACTGCGTTGTTATGGTTGACCGCGATCGCACCAACCGCTCCCCCAATGGCGCCGGCGGCGGCGAGGGCAAGCGTGAGACGCTTAGCGGTGATGACAGTGATGGCACCTTCGTTATGCATGGACGTACTCCTGGTTTGAAAGGATATGTTCAGTGACTGTGGTCAATGAGGCTTGTTGTTGTTTGCTGATTCGTTTCTGCTTCGTACTAGATACTCTCTTGTGACCACCTGATGCCTGGCCGATGATGTAATGATGCGGCAGCAGACTTAGGGTTGTCTTAATTTAACCTCGCGTGCGGCACGTCGTTTGCACGTCGTTTCCAACAGTGGGGACGGCCGGACCGCACGTGGAACGGGGCGCCCCTTGCTGCGGGCGCCCCGGTGTCACTTAGCTCAGCTCGCTACAAGCCGGGCTGGGCCTGGTCAGGCCGCCTGGCGCTGCTCCAGCACCTGCACATTGTCGCCACCGTCGATGACGATCTTGCGCGGCTTGAGGGCCTCGGGCACTTCGCGCACCAGTTCGATCGTCAGCATGCCGTTGTCGAACGATGCGGTGGTGACCTTGACGTGGTTCGCCAGCTGGAAGCGCTGCTCGAAATCACGTGCCGCGATGCCGCGGTGCAGGTAGGTGCGCTGCGTGTCCTCTTTCTGCTTGCGGCCGGTGATCTGCAGGCTGTCGCGCTCGGTGATGATCTCGACTTCCGAGCGGTCGAAGCCAGCCAGTGCCATCACAATCCGGTACTTGTCTTCGCTCACCAGTTCGATGTTGTACGGTGGATAGCTGGGCTGCGCGTCGGCGCGTTGCGTTTCCAGCATGTTGGCCAGACGGTCGAAGCCGATAGCGGAACGATAGAGAGGAGTCAGGTCGAATGTACGCATGATAAATATCCTTTTAGAAGTTAAGCGATAAGTTGACGGACCTCCGTGGAGCATCCGTTGAATCCAATCTAATGGCGCCAACAAGGGTTTTCAAGGCCTTGAAAAATACGATTTTTTGCCCAATGCACCAAAAAATATTTTGATAATGTGGGCTTGCGGCAAAAACGATTCAGCGTCCAGGCCCTGACCGTGGGCAACGCTGGCAGGAAGCGTAAAGCGCCACGGCGACAGCGGCTGCGGCTGCGGATGCGGCAAGGCTGCGGCAAGAGGAAGCGCACCGGCATCGCCCTTGCAAGTGCGGTCCTGCGCATCAGGCAGCGCGGCAATGGACGCCAGGCCGCGTCAGTCGAAGGCGCAGTCTTCACCCATCTTGTCGGCCGCGCGGCGGTGGCGCTCGGCGCGCCGTTCGTACTGCTGCGCCGCCTGGACGTTCACGTGCTCCACCACCGCCAGCGCGCTGCGCAATGCGTCCGACATGCAGCGCGCCGCGGCGGCCATGCTGTCGGCGGGCGTGGCCGGCTGCGGCTGTGCCTGGCGCGAGGCGCGCTCGATGCGGGCCCGCAATACCGAGGCGCGTACCCAGCCCGCATCGCCCGGGCGCCGCACGACCAGTTCGCGCCACGCATTGCGTCCATCCCCGGCCATGGCAAGCGTCAAGCCGCGCGGCGAAACGCTGCGGCCGCGGTGGATGATGGTGTCACCAACCACCTCGGCGTACTCGGTGCGCCCTTCAACACGCATGCGGATCTTGGTTGTATCCGGCAGGAACAAGCACTTCCACTGATACCCTTTTGCGCTGCCGTCGGCGATAGTGCTCGACGCGCGCGCCGTCTCGGCCGCCAGCCAGGCATCGATGGCCATGCCCAAGGCTTCATCGACGGAAACGTTGCTGCCGGTGGCATGCAAGTAGGCAACCAAACGTGCCAGCGTTGTGTCTTTTACCGGCGCGCCCCCTACGGCAAAGGTTCTCGTTTGACTGTCCATTTCTGTCTCGTTTTGTCTTATTTTGTCTTATTTGGACAGCGCCGGGGCGTGTTCGTTCAAACCAGACAAAATAAGACAAAATAAGACAAAACCAGACAGCGAAACGAGACGGTTTGCCATAGGGGGAGCGCCGTGAACAGGGACAACTCCCCGCCGTAGTCATAACGATTTGCAACTTACAGCGGCCACCCGCGCGGCACGGGGATGTCGCGGTGGGGGATGCCGATTTTTTACCGGCGGACGCGGCAAGTACCGGTGACGCAAGGCTTTCGGTAGAATCAGGTTCGCCTGCGAATACCCGCAGAAATTGCTGATCTTTATCGTATTGACGCTCCCATGCCCTTTCCGCTTCGCCGCCTTTTCCCGTCCGCCATTCCTGCCGCCTGCACCCTGACCCTGCTGGCCGCGCTGGCCCTGCCGGCAAGCGCCGCCGTGCCCGCCCCGCGCGACCTGCCCTACCCCGGCACCATCGTGCTCAAGGTCGACGCCACCAATGTCGGACAGCAAATTTTCCGCATCCGCGCCACCATTCCGGCCGCGCCGGGTCCGCTGACCCTGCTGTATCCGCAATGGGTGCCGGGCAATCACGGCCCCAGCGGACCGCTGAACCAGCTTGCGGGCCTGCGCCTGTCGGCCGGCGGCAAGCCACTGGCATGGACGCGCGATCCGGTCCAGGTGCATGCCTTCCATCTGACCGTGCCGGAGGGCGCCACCGCGGTCGAGGCTGAATACCAGTTCCTGTCGCCGGTCGAGCCGGCCCAGGGCCGCATCACGATGACGAGCGAGATTCTCGGCGTGCAATGGCAAGCCATGACCCTGTATCCGGCCGGCTACTTCAGCCGCCGCATTCCCGTGCAAGCCTCGCTCAAGCTGCCCGAGGGCTGGCAGTACGGCACCGCGCTCGACACCGCCGCGCGCCGCGGCAACGACATCAGCTTCAAGCCGCTGGACCTGGAAACGCTGATCGATTCGCCCGTGTTCGCGGGCCGCCACTTCCGCCGCATCGACCTCGATCCGGGCGCGGCCGTGCCGGTACACCTGAACATCGTGGCCGACAATCCGGAAAGCCTCGATGCCAAGCCGGAACAGATCGCCGCGCACCGCGCGCTGGTGAAGGAGGCCGCCAAGCTGTTCGCATCCCACCATTACAAACATTACGATTTCCTGTTTGCGCTGTCGGACGAATTCGGCGGCATCGGACGCGAGCACCACCAGTCCAGCGAAAACGGGGTCAGGCCCGGCTACTTCACCGACTGGGCCAAGAGCGAGGCGGGACGCGACCTGCTGCCGCACGAGTACACCCACTCCTGGAACGGCAAGTTCCGCCGTCCGGCCGATCAGGATGTGCCCAACTTCAACGTGCCATTGCAAAACAGCCTGCTGTGGGTGTACGAAGGCCAGACCCAGTACTGGGGCAACGTGCTGGCGGCGCGCTCGGGACTGGTGTCGGCGGCCGGCATCCGCGACACCATCGCCGCCTACGCCGCGCGCTACGACCGCGTGCAGGGCCGCGCCTGGCGCACCTTGCAGGACACCGTCAACGACCCGATCGTGCAGGCGCGCCGCGCGCTGGGCTGGAGCAACTGGCAGCGCAGCGAAGATTATTACGTCGAAGGCATGCTGATCTGGCTCGACGTCGATACCCGCATCCGCGAACTGTCCGGCGAGCAGCGTTCGCTGGACGATTTCGCGCGCGTCTTTTACGGCGTCGACAATGGCAGCGTCGGCCCCGCCTATTACCAGTTCGACGACGTGGTGCGCACCCTGGCATCGGTGCAGGCGTTCGACTGGGCGCCCTTCCTGCGCGCCAAGCTCGACAGCAATGCCGCGGGCGCCCCGCTCGACGGCCTGGCCCGCGCCGGCTGGAAGCTGGTCTATACCGACACTCCCACCGAGATCATCAAGGGTCAGGAAGAGCGCAACAAGATGAGCGACTTCAGCTATTCGCTTGGCTTTTCCGTCAAACACGATGGCGCGATCGATGGGATCGAATGGGATGGCGTGGGTTTTCGCGCCGGGCTGTCGGGCAACAGCAGCATCGTGGCCGTCAACAACCGCGCCTACAAGCCGGACGTGCTGAAAGCGGCCGTGAAGGCCGCGCGCGACGGCAAGTCTCCGCTCAACTTGCTTGTCAAGAAAGGCAGCAATTTCCGCACCGTGGCGCTCGATTACCAGGGCGGCTTGCGCTATCCGCGCCTGGAACGCATTCCTGGCAGCAAGGACCGGCTCGATGCCATCCTGCAGCCGCGGCGCTGAGCTGGCGCCGATGCACGCGAAAACCACACTCCGGGCGGCAGGCGCGAGATTGTTTGCGGCATTGCTGTCAATGCCGGTCGACACTGGTATATTCTGAAGCATTGCCGTCGAGCACGGCTTCCTGAAGCCGTCGCTATGAGTACGAGCATCGAGGTAGCGCCGGACCAGGCGCGGACAATGGCGCAGCTGTCGGAGGAAAACGCCCTGCTGCGCGAGGAGTTGCGGCGTCTGCGCGAAGCGGAGCGCACCTTGGGCGCGCTGCTCGACAATGCGCCGGTGCTGATCTCGGCCAAGGCGCTGGACGGCACGATTCTCATGGCCAGCCGCCACTTCGAGATCCTGGACGGCTACGATGCGGCCGCCTTCGTGGGCCGCAAGGTGTTCGACCTGTTCCCGCCCGACATTGCCGAGCAGCTGTGGCGCAACGACCAGCGCGCCGCCGCCGAACGGCGCCCCATCCACGAAGAAGAAACCGTGTACCACCGCGACCAGTCCCTGCACACCTATGCCACGGTCAAGTTTCCCTTGTTCGACGACGACAACGCCGTGATTGCCACCTGCGCGGTGTCGACCGACATCACCGACGTGCGGGCGGCCCAGGCCGACAGCCTGACCGACGAATTGACCGGGCTCAAGAACCGGCGTTATTTCAATATGCGTTTCGTGGAGGAGCAGCGGCGCGCGCAGCGCGACCAGCGCCTGCTGACCTTGCTGCTGGCCGATGTCGACCGTTTCAAGGGTTACAACGACACGCACGGCCATCCGCAGGGTGACGTGGTGCTGGGCGCCGTGGCGCAGGCGATCCGGCGCACCCTGAACCGGCCGGGCGACCTGAGTTTCCGCCTTGGCGGCGATGAATTCGCCTGCCTGTTTACCGCCAACGGCGAAGAGGAAAGCGAAGAGCTGGCCGAGCGCATCCGCGCGGCGCTGGCGGCCGAGGCCATCCCCCACCTGGCCAACGACCCGTATGGCACGGTGACCTTGTCGATCGGGCTGGCATTCCTGTATCCGCACGAGGCCGACGATACACTTACGCAAGGTGCGGCGTACGAACGGGGCGACCAGGCGCTGTACCGGGCCAAGCACAAGGGACGCAATACCGTTTCGCGCTGATGGTGCTATGCTGCGCCCTATGACTACCGATACCGACATCCAGCTGAGCGGCCCGTTCAAGGCCAGTGACAGCAGCAGCCATTCCCACGACGTCAAGGCGATCCGCATTTTCGACGAGGGTTACGGAATTATTGACGTGTACGTGGACTTCGCCGCGCCGATCGAGGGTGGGCTGTACAAGGACAAGGTCCTCGTCGGCAACATCATCGACCGCCTGCGCGCGCTGGGCTACGTGGGGCCGAACTTTTCGCACAGCGACCCGGGCCTGCAGGACCGCAAGCTGATCGTGCTCGAAGCCCCTGAAGAATTCAGCGCCTTCGCCAAGCTCAAGGGCTGGAAGAACCTGGCCGAAGAATTCGACGACGAATAAACGTCGTCTTTCCTGCCACGTAGATGCTTTACTGCTGTTCACTGTTAACCGCGTGTTAACAGCGTGTTAACAGCGTGTTAACAGCGGCAGCCTCCCTGCCTTTCCCGATGCCTCCTCACGCGCTCACATAGCGCGCACTCCACGCCGCAATCATGCCGGCCACCCATACCGCATCTTCCCTGCGCGTGAGCAAATGATCGGCATCGTCGAGCGATACAAAACTCTTGGGATGCTTGGCCGCCTGGAAAATATGCAGCGCATTGTCAATTCCCACGGTACGGTCGTGCGGCGAATGCATGACCATCAAGGGGCGCTTGAGCTGGCCCGTGCTGAGGTTCAGATTCTGCTCGGCGGCATCGAGCAAGAACTGGCGCTTGATGGTAAACGGCCGCCCGGCCAGCTGTACCTGCGCCTCGCCCTCGGCTTCGATCACCCCGAGCTGCTCCCCGAACAAGCCGCTGACATGCGACGGATCGCTGGGCGCGCCCACCGTCACGACGGCGCGCACCTCGTCGATGCTGGCGGCGGCCGCCAGCACGGCAGCGCCACCGAGGCTGTGTCCGATGAGGATCTCGGGCGCCTTGAGCGCGCCGCGCATGAAAGCGGCGGCAGCCACCAGATCCTGCACATTCGAGGAGAAATTGGTATTCGCAAAATCGCCTTCGCTCGCGCCCAGCCCCGTGAAATCGAAGCGCAGCACGGCGATCCCATGCTCGGTCAGGGCCTGGGCGATGCGGCTGGCCGCAAACACGTCCTTGCCACAGGTAAAACAGTGGGCAAACAGCGCGTACGCGCGCGCCGGGCCGTCGGGCGCGTCGAGACGGGCCGCCAGCTTCTGGCCATCGGCCCCGGGAAACTCCTGTCGTTCGCTGTGCATGCATGCTCCTTGCAATTAATCCAGCGAACATCTTACTCCGGGGATGGCAGGCGCGCGAGGCTGGCCCAAGGGGAGCGGCTGTAGGTCAGAGCGTGCTCATCCGATAGATTGGGCACGCATGGCATCGGCGAAGCGCAGCGCTTGCGGCCACAGGCTGCCCGGGAAAAAACCGGGCGACAGGGCCACTGTCGTCACGGCGGCGCGCCTGGGCAGCCCGCTCGCCGCCAGCAGCTGCGCCGCCTCCGCCATGGCGATGAGTGCATCGGCGTCCGCGACCTCGGCATCGCCATGCGTATCGTAGCGATTGCAAAAGGCGTCGAGATCGATGTCCAGCAAGATATGGCCGTCGAAGGCGTGCGCCACCTCGAGCGCCGCCTCCAGGCTCATGCGGTGGTAGGGAATGCCCGGCCTGGCGCAGTTCTGTTTCTCGACGCGGATGAAGCCGCTGTCGGGCGCGAGGCCGATGGCCAGCGAGGCCGCGCCGCGCCCGCCGGCCTGGGCTGGCCCCGGAACGTGCAGCATCGCATCGATGGCGGCGCTGCCGATCATGGGCGCGATGAAGCCGCCGATGCCGATATAGCCGCGCGTGGCGAAACGGCGCACGGTTTTCGGGTCGTCCAGTGTCATGACATCCGATCCGAGCGGTGCCAGGTATTTCCTTCGGTCCGCATCCGGCAAGAGACTCGGCCCGTTCAAGTCGTCGTGCGCATCGATGTGGAGCAGCAGCGTTGGCCGCCCGTCGTCCTTGAGCAAGGGGGCGCAGCACCAGGCTTCGAGCGCATGCGTATGCTCGAGCATGAGGGCGAAGCGCCGGCCCGATACCGGGTCATCCTCGATCTTGCGCCAGTTCGCCATCTCGCCCGCGTCGATGCCCAGCTGATCGAGCGCCGCCCGCGTCAGGTCGGCGTCGGCCGGGGCCCGTGCCACGTGCACCGACACCATCTCGATGAAGAAGGTGCGCGCCGTTTCCCCAAGCAATTGCGGTGCGCGGTCGTGAAAAATGCGCGCCAGCTCGGCCATGACCGGGCTGGCATCGCCTCCCGCCGGGCGCGGCACGGCAACCATCGGTGCATGCGCGTTCATATTGCCTCCCTTTCGGCGCGCGCCAGCAGCGCAAGGCACGCCAGTTCGCACCGCGTGACCGGCTCGCGCCGGCCATTCACGCCAGCAAGTTCAAGGATACCCTGGTCCGTATCGTCCGCCCGCCCGAAGGCGCCCTCGGCGTCGGCCTCGGCCTTGGCCAGGGCGGCATCGTCGCAAGCGGCGAACAGCCAGGCCAGCCTCTCGGCGGCCTCGCCGGCGACGACCCGGACGATGGCCCGGTTCTGTTCGGAAAGATCCGCTTTCCAGCCGTACAATCCCTGGGCGAAGGCGGCAACCCGCACCTCGGCTTGCGCATCCTGCGCCGCCAGCCAGCCCTCCATGCCGGACAAGTGGCCGAGCAAGGTCGTGTGGCCGCGCAGCATCTCATCGCCCCCGCCGTCGCCGATGTACAGGCGCAACGCCGCGATGGCACTGTCGGCATGCGCCTCGCGGCGGTCGGCGCCCAGGCGTTCGAACAGGGCGTCGAGCTCGGCGCGTACCGGCGCCGCCACATACGCACGGATGCGCCGATAGATGGCACGGTCGTCGTCGACCACCTCTTGCAGATGACGCAGCCGCGGCAGCTGCTCCGCCATGTTGGCCAGGTACATGAGCAACAGCGCGTCGACCTCGTCCTGCGCGGCGCCGAGCGCGCTGCCGTCGCGCCTGCACAGGGCGGGATGGTGTGCGGTCACGCTGTCCACCAGCGAGACCGGGGTCATGCCGCAAAACAGCGCCACCAGCCGCGCCGCCTCAGGGCCCGCCAGGGCCTCCACTTGTGCGGGGGCGACCGTGGCCGTGGCGGCGAACCCTTCTGTTCCATACACGCTGTGCAGCAAGCCCGCCAGGCGCACCTCGAGCGGCGCGCCCCAGCGGTCGAGGATGCGCTCGACGCCCTTGAGGTGATCGAGAAAGCTGCCATCGGAGTGGGCAACCGTCGCGGCGCCCTGCTGCCGCAGGAAGGCGAGCACCTGTTCGCGTTGCGGCATGGCGACGTGCCTTGTCATCGCCGGGCTCGGACGGTCGTCCGCCCAGAACGAGAAGATCACGGTGTAGCGTGCCCAGTCATTGACCCGGGCGACGGCGTGGAATGACCGGTCCGACATCTCGAAGCCGACGGCCCGGTTGTGGGCGGGCTCGATCACCGAATGCAGCGCCCCGATATCGTTCCCCGCAAGAAGCAATAATTCACCGCCGCGCTCCGGTTGCCAGCCGCGGTTGAGCTGGACCAGCAAACGATGGGTTTCGCGCTCGCCGAGCGGCTCGTCGGTGTGAATGCCGATGGTTTGGCCGGACACCAGCTTATGCGCCGTCACGCTGGCCCGGCCGCTCATCTTGCGCTTGAAAGCGCTGGCGTAGCGCGTCGTGATCGCCGCCAGCGTTTCCGGAGCGAACAGGATGCGGCACTCTTCCGGCATCGACGTAGCCGTCAAGTCCAGCTCGTACTGCTCGAAGAAGGACGCGGTATGCAGGCGCCAGCGCGCGCCTGTTTCCATCCATGCCAGCAGGTTCTCCGCCAACCGCTCCGGCAGCGTGCCGTCGCGGAAAAAGTGAGGGAATGGAGCGTGCGCCGTTTCGCCCGGGACCAGCCGTTCGGCAAGTTCCGCCGGGCTCATGCTGCTACTCTGACGGCTTCCAGCGCGCCGGCCGGCGCGACGATCGTCATGTCGGCAAACAGCCGCGCCGACATGTGCGCAAGTATCGCCTTGATGTCCTCGCAATAGACGGTCGGGTTGTCGAAGCGCCGCGCGGCCGACCAGCGCTGGCCCACATGTCCGCCGCCGCAGGTCATCCGGTGCTGGCAACGCTGGCACGTCTTCGGCAGCGTCAGCGACGCCTGCAGCACCTCGCGCCACAGCGGATCGCTCTGGATGTCCTGCAGGCCGTTATGAAACACATCGATGCGGGTGCGCGTGAAACTGTCGCCGGCCGTGCGCAGCACGTCCAGCGGCTCGATGGCGCCGTCGGTCGCCAGCGTGCTCGTTGTGTTCGGCCCGAAGCCGATCGACTCGATCCGGCTTTCTTCGCCCAGCAGGCCGCGCACCAGGGTGTCCAGCAGCCGGATGCGCACGCCACGGTCGAGCCAGGTATCCCACCAGGCATCGAACAGGCCGATGTAAAAGGCGGCGATCGATGCCGGCGCGTCTTCATGGGTCGCATCCGGCACCAGGACGTCGAAATCGCTGGCGCCCAGATCCTCGGCGAAGAAGCGCACCAGTTCGCGCGGGTCGGACGCTGGTTCGCACACGCTGAGAAAGCCCGGTTCGACGCCGGCCGCGCGCAGTTGCCTCACGCCCGCGAGAATGGCGTCGAAACTGCCCTGGCCACGAAAGCCGATGCGGCGGCTGTCGTTGACGGCGCGCGGCCCGTCCAGGCTGACGGTGACCCCGACATTCCAGCGCTGCAGGAGCGACGCCCAGTGCGCATCGACCAGCACGCCATTGGTGGTCACCGCCAGCTTGAGCTGGCAACCGTGCGTCGCTTCCAGCTCACGCAGCTTGGCGCACAGCGCCTCGAAGCGTGCCGCACCGAACAGCAAGGGTTCGCCGCCGTGGAACAGGATGAAGAACGTCTTCAGCGCATGCTGGCGGATATGCTCGCCAAGCCGCATGAGAAAGGCATCCTCGGCTTCCAGGGTCAGCCGTTTTGGCGCGTCGAGCACGCTTTTATCGCGAAACCAGTAGCAGTAAGTGCAGGCCAGATTGCACCTGGCGGCGAGCTTGACCAGAATGTAGCTTGAGACGACCGATGATGTCGCCGTATCGTTGTTGGACAGGCAGTCGTAGAATGCCTTGAAGCGCTGCTGGGGCGCGTGGGTCACGAACATAGCGATGTCTCCCTCTACGGCGGGCAAGCCCGCCTTGCGTCATGGGCGCGTGGTTAAACGGTTGAGCACGCCGGCGTCGATGCCGGGGCTCACCACAGGAGAAAGCCCGGGTTGGGCGGGGTTGGCTATGCCGGGAATGAGCGGGCCGGGGTTGATCACAGGGTCGAGCAGATCCTGGGCAGGGTTGGCCAGGGCCCGGTCCCGGTCGTAGTACTTGTCGTAGCCGGGGCTGGTGCGGTCGAAGCCGCGGTCGTAGGCGGCCACCATCCCCTGGGGCGTCGTAAGGCCGCCCCTGGTCAGGCTGTCGAGCAGGCCGGACAAGCCCGGCTTCGTCGATTTCAGCTCGACCGACATGCCAAACTCGCTGCGAAGGCGTGCCAGGGTTTCCGGATTGATATTTTGAAGGGTGCGCGCGTCCAGAACAACGCGCTCTTCCCCGGATTCGTTCTCTTCTGCCATAACGTCCTCCTGTGGTGAAGTGATGTTTCGAAGACAGCAGAATCGATCCTACGCCGGAACGGGGCCGCATCAATGCTATCGATTGTGCTAGTACCGAAACGCTTGCCACACATTCCCGGCGCGCCATCGAGCCGTCGACCTGCCGACGGCATGACAGCGTCACTGGCGAATCGTCCGGATGCCGGGCACGTGCGTTGCGCGCTGCCGGACCGTCTGGCGCATCGAGCGGCGGCTCGAAGGCAAGCGGCCGTGAGGCGGCGATGTGACGGCACCGTCACGTGAGGGCGGCTGCCATGAACGCCGATGACTTGCCGCCTGCTCCTTGTGCGCCATCAGTGGGCAAGATCGTCAGCACCGGATGGCGGCCCTTCGCATGGGCGCCCTCAGCCGAACAAGCCATGCAGGAACCAGCGCGGCGCGCTATCGCCATCGGTGCCGGCGATGCGTTCGCGGTAGACCCAGTAATGGGCATGATCCTGCCCTTGCGCAATGAAATAATCGCGCGTCTGCGACTGGCTCCACCAGCCCGCCTCGATCCGCTCGGGGGTCGAGGCCATGCGCAGGGGCGAGCCGTAAAACGGCCGGTGATCGCGCATCAGCAGCGCCACCGGCTTGGCCAGCAGCCAGGCCGGGCGCGGCAGGCTGAGCACGTCCGGCGGCAATTGCGGCTGCTGCTGCGCCGTGCGCCGCTCCTGCTGCACCGGCACCCAGCGGTTCGCCAGCTCGGGCCGGTAATCAGCGCGCGGAGCCGCCTGCAGCACATTCTCGGGGCCGAGGCGCGCCACCAGCAGTTCGAGCATGCGCCACTGGTCCTGCTCGCTGCCGCCGGGCTCGGGAAACAGCGACTCGCTCGGCACGGCCATGGCCTGCACCTCGGGCGCTTCGAGCACCAGGCCGATCACGTGCGCTTCCAGGGTCAGGCTGCCCAGGCGCTCGCGCAGCAGGCGCACCAGATGGTCGTCGCGCCAGGTCGGCTCGGCCAGGATGATGTCGAGCACGGTCGGCGGCCGCGCCACCCGGCCGCGCTCGTGTTCGAGCAGCAGCACGATGCGCCCCACCGCCAACTGGTGCGCGCACAGCCAGCCCGTCATTTGCAGCAGCAGGCTGTGGGCGCCGGCCAGCAGGGCGTCGGCCTGCTCGACCCGGTCGAACAGTTCAAGCCGGGCCTGGAAGGTGGTGGGCGCGGCGATCCAGTCGAACAGCTCGGCCGTCATGCCGTAGGCGGCATCGAGCACGCCCAGCAAGGCGCCGCCGCAACGGCGCTGCAAGCCCGGACGCGGCAGGCGCCGCAGCTGGCCCAGCGACAGGCAGCCGATGCCTTCTAACCAGGCGGCAAACGGGCGCGCCGGCAGCGGCAAGGCGGCCGGCAGCCGGTCCAGGCGGCGTTTGAGCGATGCCATGCCGAGCGCGTGGCCGGCGCCGCCGCGCGCCAGCAGCCAGGCCCCGCGCGCCGTCGGCGCGCAGCTGAGGCGGGCACTGAAGCCGAGCGCGCGCACGCTGGCGCGGATGCGCCGGCACAGCGCGCGCACCCCGCCGAACAGGCGCAGGCTGGCCCCCACGTCCATCAGCAAGGTCGCTTCCTCGGCCAGGGCGACCTGGGGCGTGTACTGCAGCAGCGCCATGGCCACCGCCTGCAGGGCCGCGGCCTCGCGCGCGGGCTCGCGCTCGTGCAGGCGCGCTTCGGGCAGCAGCATCAGCACCCCGCCGCGGCGCATGCCCTCGCGCACCCCGCCCGCCTGCGCCAGTGGCGAGGCGGCCAGCACGCGCTCGTGTTCCAGCACGACGCTGGCGGCCTCAGCCGACCAGTGCGGGCTGAATACGTCGAGCGGTAGCCGGGGCAGGCAGAGGCCGATCCAGAGTCGCATGGCGCTGCAGTAAAGAAGGAGTCAGGGGCAGGAACAGGGGCGCGTCGCGCTGCGGTCCCCGGCGTTTGACGAAACCGATGTCGAGTCCGCCGAGCGCCGGACGCAGGCTCAGGCGCAGCGGCGCCGGCGAGGCATCCTGGGCCGCCGCGAGCGGGCGCAGCAGGAAGAACAGAGCCTCGCCGCACTGGGCCGCCAGATGCAGGCGGCGCAGCGCATCGGGACGCGCATGGCTGGCCCAGAACAGCAGCGCGCCGCAACTGCCGCTGCGCAGCACCTGCTCGGCCGCCCACAGGGCATCGGCATTGCGCGCGCTGCGCACCCAGATCATCTGGGAGGGCGGCAGCCCGAGCGCGGCCAGCGCCAGCGCCTGGGGTGGATGGGGTGGCTGCAGCAGCACGATGCGGCGCTCGGCCACCTTGGCCAGGGCTGGACGCAGCAGGCGCAATTCGCCGATGCCGCTTTGCTGCAGCAGCAGCTCGACCAGGCAGCCGCTGGGCCAGCCGCCGCCGGGCAACTGGGGCGACAGGGTGGGATGGCCGCTGTCGACACAGCGCGTGCCGGCGTGGGCCAGCTGGGAAGCGCGCCACAGGGCGGGATGCAAGGTCTCGGGCGCGGCAAGGAAATCAGGGGAGCTCATGGTCGGATCAACAAAGTACTGTATATTTATACAGTACTCTCTGACTGCCAATTTGGCAAGGCCTATCGTGCGCCTACAACCGGGGTCAGACCTCTGATTAGAAATTTTTCCAGCCAAGCATCATCGATGCAGGACACGATTCCTCTTTAGAAAGATTGGATTTGCATGAATGAACAGGTGCGCATCATTGTCCAGAAACAAACCAAGGTCAACGCCGGTGCTTGCCGAAGAAATCGACCAGCATCTTGCTGGCATCCGGCCCCGCCGCCGAATTGAACGACAGGCGCGCGTCGCCCCCGCTCCAGGCATGCTGCAGCTGGGCGATCTGGGCCACGCGCAGCATCAGCTTGCGTCCGCGATACACATCGTGCACCTGATGCGGCAAGCCGCCGCGCCCACCGGCCTTGTGCGCCACCCGCACCGGCGTCGCCGCCGGCAGATCATTGATCAGCATCGCCTGGCGCCGCAAGTGCACCTGGTTGACCGGCCGAACCACGCGGTCGTCATCGCCCTGGATCAGGATGGTCGGCATGGACGGAAACCCGGGACGCCGTTCGAGCACCTCGGCGATGGCGCTGTCGACCCGCGCGCCGTTACCGTGTTGCATGACCCCAAGCGCCCCGACCGTGCTGTGCCCTGCGCCATACAGGGGCCCCGAATGCAGCCCCAGCCCGGCGAACAGCTCCGGATGGTTGAGCGCGACGATATTGGCCATGCCCGCTCCCGCCGACATGCCGCAGATGAACACCCGCGAGCGGTCCAGGCCGTACGCGGCCAGCACCTGGCCGATCATGCCGACAATCACCGGCACGTCACCCCCGCCCTGCTGGGTGGCGCGGTCATACCATTTCCAGCAGCGGTGCGGATGGGCGCTGAGCGATTGCTGGGGATACAGCACCGCGTAGCCGGCCTTTTGCGCCATCTGGTTCATGCGCGTGCCCTGGGCAAACTGGGTGGCGCTCTGCTCGCAGCCGTGCAGCATGACGATCAGCGGCCAGCCCGAGGGCGGCGCCGCGCCATCGGGCAGATACAGCCAGTAACTCATCGTGCGCAGCACCTGTCCTGACTGGCCGGCGTAGCGCGCGGTGAGCCACTTGCCCGGCGCTGGCGCGTCTTTGAGCAATGCTGCCGGCGCGGCGCGCGGCGCTGGTTTGGGTTTCGGCGTGGGTGCAACCGTGGAGGCGGCTCTGGGCTTCGGGGTGGGCCTGGGAGCGGTTGCCGAGGCCAGTTTCGGTGCCGGTTTGGCGCGTGCCTTGGGCGCCGGTTTGGGCGGCGCGAACAGCGCCGTGAGCAGGCGCGCCGCCGAGCGTTGCTGCTTTTTACCCACGCGCATCAGGCTGCGCAGCAAGGGGGCGCTGGACTTTACCATCGCAAACGCACCATCACGCGCTGGTGCAGGCGCGCCCACAGGATGGCCGCGGACGAGCGGGTCGGCATCGGTTTGCCGAGCGGGCCGGCGTGGGTGCAACGTGCATTGACGATCATGGTGATGGGCTCCTTTCAGCCAGCATAGCGTGCCCCCACGGCGCCGCTCCGTGCGTTGTGCCGCTTAGCGGGTCCGATGAGCAAAAAAGCAACATCGGCGGGCGACGCGTGCGCGCCGACACCATTGAGGCACATCAAAGAACCGCTTGCGCAAAAACCTAGTCTGTTTGCATAAGGACCGCGATCGGCGAGGTCCGCACACCCAAAAATATCAGGAGAACGAGATGAATTACACAGAGCGCGACAAATATGGCATATACAAGGGCAGCGTCGGTCCGGGCCCTGCCCTGATGGGCGCCGACACCCTGATCGGCGACAACCTCGTCAACGCCCAGGAAGACGATCTGGGCGAGATCAAGGAAATCATGCTCGACATGCGCAGCGGACAAGTCGCCTATGCGGTACTGGCTTTCGGCGGCATGCTGGGGCTGGGCGAAAAACTGTTTGCGGTGCCGTGGCAAGCGCTGCACCTGGACACCGTCAACAAGCGCTTCGTGCTCAATGTGGAGAAGGAGCGCCTGAAAAACGCGCCCGGCTTCGACCCGGACGCCTGGCCCGACATGAGCGACATCAGCTGGGCCAACCAGGTGCATGGGTTTTACGGAACCGACGCCACCACCGGCGGCGTGGGCGCGGGCACGCAGTCCGGCATGGGCGGTACCGGCACGAGCACAACGAGCGGCAGCTCCGGAACGAGCGGCATGGGTGCCGGACTATGAAGCGTGCTTGACGAATAGCGCTGGTGGCAGGGGCGCCTGTGCAAGGTGCCCGTGCACCCGTGCGGCGCACACGGATAGCCGAAGGTGTCCATGGATGACGCCTTGTGGCGATCCGCACGCCGACGCCTGGATCAGCGCTGCATCGACTCCCACACCTTCTGCAGGCGCTTGGCCGACACCGGCATTGGCGTGCGCAATTCCTGCGCATACAGCGACACGCGCAGTTCTTCGAGCATCCAGCGAAATTCCACCATCTTCGGATCGGTGTTTTTTCCCGCCAGCCGGTCGCGCGCGGCGCGCATGAAATGGCTGGCGGACTGGGTCCACTCGGCCATCAGCTTGGCGTCGCGCGCGGGATCGGCACGCAGCTTTTCCAGCCGCACATTGATTGCCTTGAGATAGCGCGGAAAATGCGCCAGTTGCGCGTAATCGTTATCGATCAGGAAGCGCTTGTGCACCAGTCCCTGCAACTGCGACTGCATGTCGGCCGCGGCCTGCGCCTGCACGCCTTGCAGCTTCTTGGGCAAGCCATGGAACTCGGTCAACACCTGCGACACCAGGCGTGCAATTTCGTTCACCAGCAAGGTCAGGCGCGACTTGCCTTCATCCTTGCGCTTGTTGAACGAAGCCGCGTCGGTCGGCAGCGGGTCTTGCAGGCAGGCGATGTCGATCGCTTTCTGGATGATCTGGTCGCGCAACTCCTCCTGCGAGCCCATCGCCATGAACTGCATGCCCATCTGCTGCAGACCCGGAATGTTCTTCTCGACAAACTTGATCTGCTCTTTGAACTGCAGCGCGAACAGGCGGCGCAGGCCAACGCGATGCGTGGCAGCGGCCACGGTCGGGTCGTCGAACACTTCCAGGTCGCAGTGGGTCTGCTTGTCGACCAGCGCCGGAAAACCGATCAGGGTCAGCTTGCCCTGCACGATTTCCAGCAGCTCCGGCAATTCGCCGAAGGTCCACGAGGTCAGGCCGGTGTGCTGGCTGACCTTGGGCGCATTCGGCTGCGATGCCGCGGCCGCCGACGATGCCGCCGCCGGCGCAGCGGCCGAGGCCGAAGTTGTGGCGGTCGCCTGGACCTTGCCCGGCGCCGCCGGAATCGACACCTCCGCCAGCTTCTGAAAGCTCTGGCGCGCCTGCCCGCCGAATTCGGCCTGCAAGGTCGCCAGGTTGCGTCCCATGTCGAGCTGGCGTCCGTGCTCGTCGATCACCTTGAAGTTCATGAAATGGTGCGCCGGCAGCGTTTCGGGCTTGAAGTCGGAGCTCAATACCATCAGGCTCGTTTGCGAACGGATGTCGGCGATGATGGCGTCGATCAGGTCACCGCGCCCGAACTTGCCCGCTTCGTGCACGCGCTCGCAAAAGCGCGCCGCGTAATCGGGCAGCGGCACGCAATGGCGGCGCAGCTTCTGCGGCAGCGATTTTAAAAGCAGATGCACTTTCTCCTTCAGCATGCCCGGCACCAGCCAGTCCGCGCGCTCGCGCGGCAGCTGGTTCAGCGCAAACAGCGGCACCGCCAGGGTGACGCCGTCGCGCAGGCTGCCCGGCTCGAAGTGGTAGGTGAGCTGCATCTCGATGCCGGTCACCGACATCACCTTCGGGAACAACTCGGTGGTCACACCAGCCGCTTCGTGCCGCATCAATTCGTCGCGGTTCAGGAACAGCAGCTTGGGTTCCTTGAAGGTGGCGTCCTTGTGCCACTTCTCGAAGCCGGCGCCGTTGACCACGTCGGTCGGAATGAGCTTGTCGTAGAACGCGGCGATCAGATGGTCGTCGACCAGCACGTCGAGACGGCGCGACTTGTGCTCGAGGTTTTCGATCTCTTTGATCAGCTTGTGGTTATGCGCGAAGAACGGCGCGCGCGTATCGTAGTCGCCCGCCACCAGCGCATCGCGAATGAAGATCTCGCGTGCTTCGGCGGGATTGAACTGGCCGTAGTTGATGCGGCGCTGGCTGTAGATCACCAGCCCGTGCAGGGTCGCGCGTTCGGACGCGGTGACCTGCGCGGCGCGTTTTTCCCAGCGCGGCTCGCCCCACGATTTTTTCAGCAGATGGCTGCCCACCCGCTCGATCCATTCGGGCGCGATGTTGGCCACGCAGCGCGCGTACAGGCGCGTGGTTTCCACCAGTTCGGCCGCCATGATCCACTTGCCCGGCTTTTTAATGAGCGAGGAACCCGGCCACACGTGGTACTTGATGCCGCGCGCGCCGAGGTAGCCGGCGCCCGGTTCATCCTCGGACTTGAAGCCGATATTGCCAAGCAGGCCAGTGAGCAGGGCCGTATGCAGGTTCTCGTACGTGGCCGGCAGCTCGTTCATGCGCCATCCCTGCTCCTTGACGATGGTGAGCAGCTGCGAATGCACGTCGCGCCATTCGCGCAGGCGCACCTGCGAGAGGAAATTGGTGCGGCACGTTTCCATCAGCTGGCGGTTGGTTTTCTTGTGCTCGATGGCCGCCTCGAACCACTTCCAGATCTTGATATAGGTGAGGAATTCGGACTTCTCGTCGGCGAACTTCTTGTGCGCCTCGTCGGCCGCCTGCTGGTGCTCCATCGGCCGGTCGCGCGGGTCCTGCACCGACAGCGCCGAGGCGATGATCAGCATCTCGGTCAGGCAGGCGTTTTCCAGCGCGGCCAGAATCATGCGCCCGACCCTTGGATCGAGCGGCAGCTTGGCCAGCTTGTGGCCGAGCGGGGTCAGGTCGTTCGATTCGTCGACCGCGCCCACTTCCTGCAGCAGCTGGTAGCCGTCGGCGATCGCGCGGCCCTGCGGCGGCTCGATGAACGGGAACGTCTCAACATCCGTCAGGTGCAGGGACTTCATGCGCAGGATGACCGCCGCCAGCGACGAGCGCAGGATTTCCGGCTCGGTGAACCTGGGGCGCTGCAGGTAATCGTTTTCTTCGTACAGGCGGATGCACACGCCGTCGGCCACCCGGCCGCAACGGCCGGCGCGCTGGTTGGCGGCCGACTGCGCGATCGGCTCCACCTGCAATTGCTCGACCTTGTTGCGGAAGCTGTAGCGCTTCACGCGCGCAAGACCGGCGTCGACCACGTAGCGGATGCCCGGCACCGTCAGCGAGGTTTCGGCCACGTTCGTGGCCAACACGATGCGGCGCGCATTGGTGATCTTGAAGACCTTCTCCTGCTCCTCGACCGACAGGCGGGCGAACAGCGGCAGGATCTCGACGTGCGGCGGATGGTGCTTGCGCAGCGCTTCGGCGCAATCGCGGATCTCGCGTTCGCCCGGCAGGAACACCAGTACGTCGCCCGAGCCGAGGCGGCACAATTCGTCGACGCCATCGACCACGGCGTCCATCAGGTCGCGCTTGTCGCGCGCGGCCTGCGCCTTCGGCATCGGCTTGCCCGACGCCGGCGATGGCGATGCCACCGCCACCGGATCGCGGTCGACCGGGCGATAGCGCACTTCCACCTTGTACAGGCGGCCCGACACTTCGATCACCGGCGCCAGCTTGTCGCCGTTGGCGAAGTGGCGCGCGAAACGGTCGGCGTCGATCGTCGCCGAAGTGATGATCACTTTCAGGTCGGGACGGCGCGGCAGCAGCTGCTTGAGGTAACCAAGCAGGAAGTCGATGTTCAGGCTGCGCTCGTGCGCTTCATCGATGATGATGGTGTCGTAGTTTTTGAGCAGCGGGTCGGTCTGGGTTTCGGCCAGCAGGATCCCGTCCGTCATCAGCTTGACCGAGGCGCCCGGCTGCAAGGTGTCGGTAAAGCGCACCTTGAAGCCCACGTGCACGCCCAGCGGCGTGCCCAGTTCCTGCGCGATGCGCTTGGCGGTGGACGACGCGGCGATCCGGCGCGGCTGGGTGTGGCCGATCAGGCCCTTCTGGCCGCGCCCCAGCTCCAGGCAAATCTTGGGCAGCTGGGTGGTTTTGCCGGAGCCGGTTTCACCGGAGACGATGATGACCTGGTTCTCCAGCAGCGCCTTGGCGATGTCCTGGCGGCGCCCGGAGACCGGCAAGTCTTCGGGAAAGGTAATCGGCGGCAGCGGCGTGCGAAACACCTCGCGCGGCGCGCGCGGTTGACGTTCGCCCGCTGGCTGGCCTTCACGCGGCGCACGCTCACCGGCCGGCTGGCCTTCGCGTGGTGGACGCGGGGCACGCGCCGGACGTTCACCGGCTGGCTGGCCTTCACGCGGCGTACGCTCACCGGCCGGCTGGCCTTCGCGTGGCGGACGCGGGGTGCGCGCCGGACGCTCACCGCCCGCCTGGCCTTCCCTCGGCGGACGCGCTGCGGCACCCGGGCGCTCGCCCTCCCCCGGCTGGCGCGGCTGGCGGGATTGAGACCCACGCGGTGCGGGTTGACCCGCCTCGCTGGCTTTGCGGGGCGTGGCGACAGGTGGCGACGGCGGCGTGGAAGGCTTGTTACTCTGTTCTGACATTGTTTTTACATGAATTTAGCGCGCAAGTCGCGCAGCGAATTATAATGCGCCAAATGGAAACCCCTAACCAATTCGTCCAATGGCTGCGCTCAGTCGCGCCGTACATCCACGCGTTCCGTGGCAAGACCTTCGTGGTCGCCTTTCCGGGTGAACTCGTTACCGCCGGCGCGCTGCCGGTGCTGGCCCAGGATCTGTCGCTGCTCGTCGCCCTCGATATCCGGGTGGTGATCGTGCACGGCTCGCGGCCCCAGGTCGCCGAGCAGCTCGCGCTGCGGAACGTCGAAGGCCGTTTTCACAACGGCATCCGCATCACCGACACCGCCGCCCTCGAATGCGCGAAGGAAGCGGCCGGCGAACTGCGTCTCGACATCGAGGCCGCCTTCAGCCAGGGTTTGCCCAACACGCCGATGGCGCACGCCGCCATCCGCATCATCTCCGGTAACTTCGTCACCGCGCGCCCGCTTGGCGTGATTGATGGCGTCGACCTCGAACTGACCGGCATGCCGCGCAAGATCGCCGCCGAAACCATCCACGCGATCCTGGCCACCGACAGCCCGGTGCTGCTCTCGCCGCTCGGTTTCTCGCCGACCGGCGAAGCGTTCAACCTGACCATGGAAGACGTGGCCGTGTCGGCTGCGATCGCCCTGCACGCCGACAAACTCGTGTTCATCACCGAAACGCTGATGATGCTCGATGAAGGCGGCGCCGAAATCCGCGAACTGTCCTCGCACCAGGCCGAAGCCGTGCTGCAGGCGGGCTTTTTGCCGGCCGACGCCGCGTTCTACCTGCAGCACGCCATCAAGGCCTGCAACAGCGGCGTGCCGCGCGCCCACATCGTGCCGTTCGAGATGGATGGCTCGGCCCTGCTCGAACTGTTCACGCACGATGGCGTGGGCACCATGATCAGCCACGAAAACCTGGAAAGCCTGCGCCGCGCCACCATCGAAGACGTGGGCGGCATCATCAAGCTGATCGAGCCGCTGGAAGCGGACGGCACCCTGGTCAAGCGCGGGCGCGAACTGATCGAACGCGAAATCGACCAGTTCTCCGTGATCGAGCACGATGGCGTCATCTTCGGCTGCGCCGCCCTGTATCCGTTCCCGGAATCGAAAATGGGCGAAATGGCCTGCCTGACGGTCAATCCCGAAGTGCAGGCCCAGGGCGACGGCGAGCGTATCCTCAAGCACGTGGAAAACCGCGCCCGCGCGGCCGGCCTCAAGCAGCTGTTCGTGCTCACCACGCGCACCTCGCACTGGTTCCAGAAGCGCGGCTTCAAGCCGGCCACGGTCGACGCCTTGCCCAAGGATCGCCAGCATATGTATAACTGGCAGCGCAAATCCCAAGTGCTGATTAAGTCTTTATAATCACGCCTTTACACTTATCCGCTTGAGGAGTACACATGGCCCGCACCGTCCATTGCATCAAACTGAACAAGGAAGCTGAAGGACTCGACTTCCCGCCTTACCCGGGCGAGCTGGGCAAGAAAATCTGGGAATCGGTGTCGAAGGAAGCCTGGGCCGCATGGCTCAAGCACCAGACCATGCTGGTCAATGAAAACCGCCTGAACCTGGCCGACCAGCGCGCGCGCAAATACCTGGCCACGCAGATGGAAAAGCACTTCTTCGGCGATGGCGCCGACGCTGCCCAAGGCTACGTCCCACCAGCCGACTGAGCAAGCCCCCAGCAAACTGGCGCGCGCCCTCTCCGGGCCGCGCCAGCTTTCATCCGATCTGCTTTAAATCGGCTTGCACTGACGCAATTCGCACTTGGCCTGGAAAATGGTACGGTTATCGCACACCATGCGGTACACCTCGACCGGGCCCGGCGGCGTCATCAGGCCGGCACCCACGCCGCCCGTACAACCCTGCTTCTTGGCCATGTTTTCCACCGTCACCGACGAAATGCCGGGGCGGAACGGCACGTGCGCGATCGGCTGGCCCTTGGCGTCGAGCGCTGGTGCCTGCACCGGCGCCACGGCCACCTTCACCGGCGCTTGCCGCGCCGCGACTTTTTGTTTCCTGGCCGACGAACAGCCGCCCAGCACCGCCACACACATCACCGCCAAAAGCAATCGCTTCATGTTATCCCCGTCGTTGAACTACTTCTTTAACTTCATGTCTGATCGATTTCTTGCCGAATCGATGTCTTGTATGGCTTAAAACGTCAGCGTCTTGACGCCTTCGCTTGTTCCCAGCAGGCACACATCGGCCCCGCGCTGGGCAAACAGGCCGACGGCGATGACGCCGACGATCTGGTTGATCTGTTGCTCCAGCCCGACCGGATCGGTGATCGACAGACCCGCCACGTCGATGATTTCGCCGCCGTTATCGGTAATGAAAGCTTGTTCGGTGCCGGGTTGGAGGCGCAGGCGCGGCTGGCCGCCCAGGGCCGCAAGGCGCCGCATCACGGCCGCGCGCGCCATCGGCAGCACTTCGACCGGCAGCGCAAAGGCGCCCATGGTCTGGACCAGCTTGGAGCCGTCGGCGATGCAGACGAACTGGCGCGACACGGAAGCGACGATCTTCTCGCGCGTCAGGGCGGCCCCGCCGCCCTTGATCATGGCGCCGCTGGCGGTGATCTCGTCGGCGCCGTCGATGTAGACGGCGATCTCGCTCACGTCGTTCAGGTCGTACACGGCAATGCCGTGGCCGCGCAGGCGCGCCGCGGTCGCTTCGGACGAGGCCACCGTCCCCTTGATGCGATCCTTGATGGTGGCCAGCTCATCGATGAAGAAATTGGCGGTGGAGCCCGTGCCAACGCCGATGATCTCGCCGTCAACCACGTAGGCGATGGCGGCACGCGCCACGGCTTGTTTCAATTCGTCTTGAGTCATGTCAGAAAATAGGGGGAAAAAAGAAGGAATGCTCTTATTTTAACGGATCGCACCTCGCCAATACACCTTTCCTGCCCAATTTTGTTGCCATGTCGCATGAACGTAACCAAGTCGCGGGCACGGCTGGTCCGTTTTACCTGTACGGGGTGGAATCTATGCGAAAATGCCTCGATGCATAGATTCTCTGGGAAAGTGACATGAACGAAACGAAAACGGTCCTTGTCGTCGATGACAGCCGGGTATCGCGGCTGATGGCGCGCCAATTCATCCTCAGCCGGCAGCCCGACTGGAAGGTGGAAGAAGCCGCCACCGGCGAAGAAGCCATCGAGAAGGTGAAAACCCTGTCCCCCGTTCTGATTCTCATCGACGTCAACATGCCTGGCATGGGCGGCCTGGCCGCTGCCGAGCACCTGCGCGCGGCCTGCCCGGACACCCACATTTCGCTCGTCACCGCCAACGTCCAGAACGCCACCCGTAGCCGCGCCACCGAACTGGGCATCGGCTTCATGGAAAAACCCATCACCGAAACGCGCATCCATGCCCTGATCGGCGCCCTGGAGTGACCATGTTCAATCTCAGCGAACTGCAGCACGATGCGCTGGTCGAGATCTTCAACATCGGCGTGGGCCACGCGGCCAAGTCGATGAGCGAGATCGTCAATGAGGAAGTGACGATGTCGGTACCGTCGATCAGCTTCCTCAACCGTGCGGAAGCCGCTGAGATGCTGGGCAACAAGGACAGTGCGCGTGTGTGCGGCGTCAGCCAGCACTACGAAGGTGCGTTCAAGACCGAAGCCATTTTGATGTTCCCCGAGGACAAGAGCCTCGACATCGTGCGCCTGATGGTGGGCGAGTCGGTGCCGCTCAAGGAATTGACGGAGATGGAGCAGGAAGCGCTGAGCGAGATCGGCAACATCATTCTCAACTCCTGCGTCGGCACCCTGGCCAATATTTTCGCGCAAGAACTGAGCGGGTCCCTGCCCGAGTACCACGTGGGCACCAGCGAAGAAATCCTCAGCGCCACCGGCGGCCTGGGCGATACCGTGGTGCTGATGCTGCATATCGACTTCATCCTCGAAAAACACCAGATCCACGGCTATGTGGCCTTCATCCTCGACCTGACCGCGCTCCAGGACCTGCAAGACCAGGTCGACCGCTACCTTGCCAAGATCATGGGTCCGGCCTGACATGGCAGACGCCGCGGCACCCGGCCAGGGCATGCTTGAAAGCGTGCTCGGCGCGATCAATCTGGGCACGATCGTGCTCGACCACGCACGGCGGGTGGTGGTATGGAACCGCTGGATGAGCCAGTATTCGGACTTGCCGGCCGAGAGCGTGGTGGGGCAGGATTTTTTCGACCTGTTCCCTGAGCTGGGCGGCAAGCGCATCGACGGCGCCGTACGCCAGGCGCTGTGCGACAATTTTCCATCGGTGCTGTCGCAGACCTTGCACAAGGCGCCGTTTGCGCTGTTCGTCAACGCCGCGGCGCGCGAGGCGGGCGAGCGCATGCAGCAGGCGGTCGCCGTGACGCCGCTCGACGTGCCGGGCCTGGAGCGCCATTGCCTGATCCAGATTACGGACGTGAGCGTGGCCGTCCACCGCGAACGGCTGCTGCGCGACCAGGCGCTCGAACTGCGCTCGCAGACGTTTTCGGACGGCCTGACCGGGATTGCCAACCGGCGCCATTTCGATGTGGCGATGGAAAAGGAAATGCGCCGCGCCAAGCGTTCCGGCACGCCGCTGTCGCTGCTGATGATCGATATCGATTTCTTCAAGCCGTACAACGACCATTACGGCCACCAGCAGGGGGATGACACCCTGATCAAGGTGGCGCACGCGCTGGCGGCCATGCTGCAGCGGCCGGCCGACCTGATTGCGCGCTATGGCGGTGAGGAATTCGCCGTGATCCTGCCGGAGATGACGGCTGAACACAGCCAGGTACTGGCCGAGAAGATGCGCGAGCGCATTGCCGCTTTGGCGATTCCGCATGCCAAGACCGAGCTGACCGGGTATGTGACGGTGAGCATTGGCCTGGCGACGCACGCGCTGGAAAATTCGAGCGATATCGCCGTGCTGCTGGGCGAAGCGGACCGGGCGCTGTACATGGCCAAGGGGGCCGGACGGAACCGGGTGGTGAGATTTAGTTAGTAGCAG